>JALHPW010000084.1 GCA_022842255.1 Saprospiraceae bacterium
AGGAAAAACCGGAAGCCTTTCGGTCGGGCGTATATAGGATAGTAATCAGGGCTGAGTCCTAGAGTGTGTATAAATTCCACCCATTGGTTTTCAACACCTGCCTTGGGAAAAAACCCTGATACAACTCATTGTAAACCAAGGTGTCGCGCAAGGCAAGATGGGTTAATCCGAACTCAAAACAATATTTTTGAAGGGTATCGGATGTAATCCGGTCGCCAAAAGTATAGGCCGTCCAGCCTTGCCGTTTCAAGGCGAGCAATGCAATATTCGGCGAAGGGTCTTCAGGGCACAGGACTCTGGCGCTTGCAGGGATTCCAGCTGAACTTAGCTGTTGGTCGGACAAAAATGCCTGAGGCGGAAGATTTAGGGTCGAAAGCGGTGCATAAGCCAATTCCAGTCTTTTGGACAAAAGCCAGTGACTATGCCACAAACCCGCCAGCCAACAAAAAAGCATGGCATATAGAACCAGCTTCATCGAATAGCGCTTTAGGGCTGCTCGAATGCCCATCAACAACAAAAGAGCGGGCAACACCATCAAACAAATGGCGTAATAATCATGCTCCCGAAGCATTCGGAACCAAATCAAAATGAACGCGATACAAGCCCCTAAGACCACCAAAAGGGTATTTTTCCAAAAAAAGCCTAAGCCGCCCCTACCCTTCCAAACAAGCCAACAACAACCCAACAAGGCCAAATACAACCCAATGGAAGCATACGCGGGCAGTCCAAAGAGGGATATTCCTTTCAAAATATCCAGAATATCCGACCGATTATACCACCAAATGGGTCGGATATCGGCAAAAAAGTAAGTGGCGTGGTGGACTGCATTGTATTGAAATACCCACCAACGGCAAACAATGGTGGAAACCAATACCAACCCGATGGTCGCAACGGGCCAATAGCCAGTCCAAACCGGACCCTTCCAGCGTTTTTTCCAGCATCCCAATGCCCAAGTGAATGCCAAAGCGAACGGCAATATGGCCAGGCTGATTTTTATCATCATCGCCAGGGAAGCGCAAAGCCCTGCCAAAACAAGCCAAAAAACGCGCTGTCTTTGGTCGGTTTTCCATAAACACGCTCCCATCATCAAAATCAGGCAAAAAGCTGGTGCATCGGGCAAAAAACTGGGACCATAATATGCCAGTATAGGCGAAGTCAACAAAATGCCCGCGCCTAAGGCGGCCAAAGAAGGGCTTTTGGTGTACTGCAACAACAGCCATCCGAATGCCCAAAAACTCACAAAGACCAGCAAGAGCCCAATCCAACGCAAAGGGAATTCGGGGGTACCAATATGCCTGGTGATTAACCCGGAGAGCCAATACAATATCGGCAACTCCCCTACTGCGTGGGCATCGCCCGTGCGAAAAAGACTGAATTGAGTGGGCTCCGAAAACGCAGGGACCTTTGCGTAGTGCCAGGCCAAAGCAGCGCCATCAGCCTGTCGCCACTGGTGGATGGAACTGGGTGGCAGGGACAACCATTCATCATAGCGGTTGACGAGGGCTGAGACGCAAAATATCAGCGTGAAGTAGAAAGAATAACGAAACAAACCAGAGAAAAAGGACAAAATGAAGCCTTAACGCAGCCGGCTCAACACCTCCTTCATCCGCCGGATAGCCTCCCGAAGTTGTTCTTCAGAAGCCGCATAACTGAGTCGGAAGCAATTGGGGTCACCAAAAGCAGAGCCGGAAACAAGCCCCACGTACGCGCTGGACATCACATAATCACAAAAGTCGTCGGCATCTTTGATTACCGTGTGTCCATCCGTTTTCCCAAAATAGCTGCTTACATCCGGGAAGATGTAAAATGCCCCATCGGGGTGGTTGGCTCGAATACCCGGGATTTCTTCGATCATCGAAAGGATGATGTCGCGCCGCTCGCGGAATGCTTCGCGCATGGCTTCGGTAGGGCCCAAATCTGACATAAGTGCCACAGCGCCAGCCTTTTGGCTAAAGGACGCCGCACCGCTGGTCACCTGTCCTTGTATCTTGGAGCAGGCATCAGCAATGTATTTCGGAGCGCCCATGTAGCCCAAACGCCAACCGGTCATGGAAAAACCTTTGGCAAAACCATTTACGGTCACCGTCCGGTCTTTAACTTGAGGGAACGAACCGATGCTTACGTGTTCGTGCGTGAAATTGATGTACTCGTAAATTTCATCGCTTACCACCAACACATGTTCGTGTGGGGCCAATACATTGGCATAAGCTTCCAATTCTTCACGGGTAAAAACAGTCCCGGTAGGATTGCAGGGCGAAGAAAACAGTACAAATTTTGTACGCGGGGTGATTGCATCTGCCAATTGTTGGGGGGTTGGTTTGAAATCACGTTCCACTCCTGCGTACACACAAACGGGTGTGCCGCCGGAAAGCTTTACGATTTCAATGTACGAAACCCAATACGGGGAGAATAAGATCACCTCATCGCCCGGGTTGAGCAGGGCTTGACACAGGTTGTAAATGGTTTGCTTGGCGCCATTGCTCACCACGATTTGCTCCGGGCGATAGTCCAGGTTGTTGTCGCGCTTGAATTTTTCACTGATGGCTTTGGTCAATTCGGGCAGGCCCGCCACCGGGGTATATTTGGTGTAGCCATCTTTCAGTGCTTGATAAGCGGCTTCTTTGATATGGTCAGGCGTATCGAAATCAGGCTCGCCGAGGCTAAGGCTGATGACATCGTGGCCAAGGGCGCGGAGTTCGCGAGCCATACGGGCCATTTTGAGGGTTTCGGATTCGGCGAGGTTCAGAACGCGATCGGAGAGCATATTTTTTTGAATGTGGTCGATGTGATGAATGTGGGTTATTGGGTCACTGTTGTCATTAGGTCATTGGGTCATTGTCGTCATTGGGGCATTAAGAGCAGTTTTTGCTTTGGTGAGGCAGGCTGGGATTTGAAATTCAGCGACGTGAATAATGCCAGACAGCTATGGCGGCCATGAGCAAAATCAAGAGGATGAGTGCCACCACCCAAGTTTGTAAAAAACGGATGCCTCGTCTCCTAGGGCGACGGGTGCGTTCGAGTTTTTGCTCCAGTTTTTGCCACACTTTTTCGGGTGGACGTTCGTGGAGCTTATCCTCGTTTTCTTTAAAAAAATCGAATAGATCAGGCATTTCAAGATGTATGAACTATGATGTATGAACTATGATGTAAGTCTTAAAACATCATAGTTCATACATCATAGTTAAAGATACCCTTTGGTTTTCAACAGGTTACGAAGTTTTTCTTTGGCTAGAATTAGTTGGCTTTTGCTGGTGTTGATGCTGATTCCAAGTGCTTCGGCGATTTCTATGTGTTTGAAACCTTCCAATACATACAGATTGAAAACGGTTCGATACCCCGGCGGCAGGTGGTCCAACAGCTCCAGGATTTCGCGGGCGGAAATATCGGCTTCGATGTTAAACCCATCGGCCTGGTCGGCGATGTTTGCTTCGTCGCCCGGGAAGCTGAGAGGCTGGTTTCTGCGGAGCGCCATGAGACATTCATTCACCATGATGCGCCGAATCCATCCTTCAAAGCTCCCTGCTCCGGTATAACTTTCAATCTGCGAAAACACTTTGTAAAAACCACTCACCAATGCCTCTTCCGCATCCTCCCTTGAACGCAAATAACGCTTGCACACACTGAACATGAGTGGTGAATATCGTTCATACAGCCATTTTTGCGCGGCACGATCTTGTTCACGAAGGCGCAGGAGGAGTTCGTCATTCGTCATTTTGTCAAGGCATCAATCGTCAGGGCAAACGGTTCAAACATCTACTGGGTTATTTTCCTGGGCAAAGTTGGGAATACTCTCGCACAGAATAGCACCTTTGTGGCTTAATTTTGACGGTACACGGTTTAGGGTACACGGTCAACGGTACACGGTACACGGTCAATAGTCAACAGTCAACTACCATGTCAATATTCAAAAAAGGTTCCAAGCGGTATAGTATTTTTAACCTCAAGTGTCCGCGATGCCAGGAAGGCGACGCGTTTGAAACCGGAAGCTGGTCTTTCGTACGTTCATTCGACATGATGAAACGTTGCCCAAAGTGCGACCTGAACTATTTCCCGGAGCCCGGTTATTACTATGGGTCCATGTTCATTTCCTATATCTGGACTGGATGGTTTTGCCTCCTCTTTGTGGCCTTTTTTCACTGGTACTTGGGCCTGAGCCAAACCGTGGCTTTTGGTTTATTGAGCGTATTCCTCGTCATTAATTTCGTCTATATCTTCCGCATTTCGCGTATGATGTGGATCAATATCCACGTCAAATACGATCCAAAGGCCATTGAAAAACAAGAAGCAAAACAAGCCCAGGCCTCGAACCATTGAGTTTAAACCAAACTTATCCATCGAATGGATGGCTGGTTTTAAATTTTGGTAGCTTGGAAAATTAAAAAACTCAACACCTCCAACTACCTTTCGCCCAAAATCAAATTAAACACACACTTACAAAAACAGTTTTTTTACTATGAGCGACACTCAAAACTCCCGCACTTATGCCATTGTCGTTACCGTCTTGCTGCTGCTAGCCGCCGGGCTTGGTTTTTTCTTTTGGCAAAAATCCAAAAACTACCTCGCTGAGAACGAAAAAATGGAAAAAGAGCGCGTGACTTTGGAAGCCGAAAAGACCCAAATCACCACCTCACTCGATAGCATGACCAATGCCTACTCCGCCCTTCGTACCGAAAACGAAAGCCTGCAAGGTCGTGTAGCCACTTCCGCTCAACAAGTCCAACAAAAAGAAGCAGTCATCCGTCAAATAAAAGCTACTTCTGTGAAAGACCTGGAAAGTCTGCGGGCCCAGGTGGAAGAATTGAAAAAAACCAAAATCGAACTGGAAACGATTATCACGGGGTTGCGACTGGAAAACGAACAACTTAGGGCTCAAGTAGAACAACTTACCTCCGATAACGCCCAACTCAAGGGCGCCAACACCGACCTGACCGGACAGGTGCAAGACCTCGCCAAACAGTTGGAAGCGCAAATCAAAAAGACCCAATCTGCCACTTTTAAAGCCACTTCCTTCTCCGTTCAATGCGAACGCCGGGGCGACAAACTCACCACCCGCGCCAAAAAAGCCCGCGAAATCTTTGTGAGTTTTGACCTGGCCGACGTGCCCCAAGCCTATCAAGGCGAGCAAAAACTCTACATGGCCATGACCAACGACCAGGGCGTGCCCGTTATGAGCAAAAACCAGGTAAAGACCACCATCCACGCACCCGCAGGTCCTGTAGAAATTACCGCGCAGGAAACCAAAGACGTAAACCTTACCGCCGTGCAGCGCGTCACCTTCGGACACAAGTTCGACGAACGCCTTAAAACCGGCAATTACGTGGTAGGCATTTATTGCGATAAGGGCCTTTTGGGTTCTGCTACGTTCAAGTTAGGGAAGTAGAGTACGATTTGCGAATTACGATTTACGATTTGGGATTTACGAATTTGGCGTTCTCTTGGTATTTCAGGCTGATACCAAAATCGTAATTCCCAAATCGTAAATCGTAATTCGTAAATCAAATAACCTTGTCCGCACAAGAGGAAGAGGCAAAGGCATCCGGTTTGGCCTTGAATACAAAGCCCATGCTGAGAATATACCCCATGGCTTCCTTGAGCGCAGTATTGCTTTCGAATGCCGGGTCGGTATTGATATCGGCATGGACTTCAAGTGCCACATCATAGCGGTCGAGCAACTCGCAAAGCGCGTAAGCTACCTCTACCGAACGCCCTACTTCGAGAATCATACGTTCGCGGAGCGTCATTTTGCGGGCGTTGCGGTCGTTGGAAATAAACATAAAACCACCGCGTTTTTCGCGTAAAAACACGATAACCGTGGCAAAATGCACCTCATTCCCAATCACTTGAGAATCGGTGCCGATGCAAACCTTCAACTTGTACCCCTCTGCATTTTCCCGGCGGATGGTTTCTTCCACCGCCTCTAAGAGGGGCTTTTCGATACGCTGCCCGTTGAGTCTTCTCCAATTCATATATCAATAATTTGAATTTTGATGAGTGGGAGTTAGGAGGTTGTCCGGCGTTTGCTGCCCAAAAGTGCAGATTTTTTATCAAAAAAACGATAAATGCTGCAAAAATTAATGGCAACTTAAATCGGATTGGGAGCCGAATATTCCCAATGCCTGGAAAGTCAAACAGGGCACTTAACCAGATTTTGTCTTAAAGAAGTTCCAAACTATAAATTGATTGCGGAAATAGTTGCCGCTCTCGCCGCACTGTCGGAATTTTGCGCAGCATTTTTTGCATATGATTGAGCAAAGCATTACCTCCCCGCTTCAAGTTGCGGCCATTCCACAGAAACGCGCTAAAAAGGCCCTCCACAATCGAGTCAACCGGCGCGAATTGAAAGAATTATTGAAAAAAGACACCGTCAAACGGGTTACCCTGTCTTTCTACAAATACGCGCAAATCGCAGACCCTCAGGCATTTAGGAATGAATTATACGAATGGTGGGATGCTTTGGGCGTTTTAGGCCGTACCTATTTGGCCCATGAAGGCATCAATGCCCAAATTTCGGTACCTGAAGCGCAATTTGAACAGTTCAAAACCCTCATGAACACCTACGAGATGTTCCGTGGGATGCGGCTTAACATTGCCGTAGAAGCCGAAGGAAAGTCTTTTTTCGCGCTAACCATCAAGGTCAAGGACAAAATTGTGGCAGACGGCCTGAACGACCCCAGTTTCGACCCTTCCAAAACCGGCATCCACCTGAATGCAGAAGCTTGGAACCGCGTCAGTGAAGAACCCGGTGTCATCATCGTGGACATGCGCAACCATTACGAAAGCGAAGTGGGCCATTTTGAAAATGCCATCACCCCAGATGCTGCCACTTTCCGGGAGGAATTGCCGATGGTGGCCGAATTGCTCGCCGATCAAAAGGATAAAAAGATTTTGATGTACTGCACAGGCGGGATTCGGTGTGAAAAAGCCAGTGCTTTTATGAAGCACAATGGCTTTGAAAATGTGTTCCAACTCGAAGGCGGCATCATCGAATACGACCGTCAGGTACGGGCTAAAGGCTTGGACAACAAATTTTTAGGTAAAAATTTCGTGTTCGATGAACGCCTTGGCGAACGTATTAGCCCGGATGTAATCGCCCATTGCCACCAATGCGGCAAACCATCGGATGCGCACACCAATTGCGCCAACCTGTATTGCCACATCCTGTTCATCCAATGTGAGGAGTGCCGCGAAAAACATGCGGGATGTTGTTCGGACAAATGCTCCGAATTCAATGCCTTGCCAGAGGACGTCCAGAAAGAGCGTGCCCCATCCATGGTCTTCAATGGTTCAAAATTCGGCAAAGGTGCTTACAAGGCCTTTCGAAAGGCTGGTGGAAAGTTGAGCATGGAATAGGCCCACAATAACAAAACTCACAGACCAGAACTATTCAATTTCTTTTTCAAAAAATCAAAGTCTTGCGGCAGTAGCGACTTTCTACTGGGCATTACGGCATTGAAGATCCGCACAATTTGGTGGTAAGATAAAGCTTTGAAGAGCAGCGGCATCCCGATTTTACGGCGTGACAGCAAGTGCAGGTTTTTTCCATTGCTGCTCAAATGCAATCCCATTTGTTTGGCCAGCGCTTCCAAGGAGCCCTTGGAAAAAAACGAAATATGCTGCCCGATTTCAGGTAAAATATACCACCAAGTGTCGGGCCGTGGGTCTGGAATGGGCTGCAATTCTGTAGAAAACAGAATGTTATCGCTGAGTTGGAGCATTTTTTCAATTTCTGCCACAGGGTGCTCCAGGTGCTCAAAAACTTCAAATGCCGTGAGTAGTTCAAACTTTTCCGTCCCCGCATCGCTTAGGTCAAAATTTTTGGCGAACAAGTTTTCAGCATAAATGTCTTGCCGATAAAAATCCATTCCCCGGTCACGCAACAAACGAACAAGCATACCGTACCCACCGCCGTAGTCCACAAATTTTCCGGAAGCATCGAAGTAGGCCCTCAGCATAGCCGTTACCACCTCGCGGAGTTCGAGGTTGCGTTTGAGCATGCCGATATCGAGCGCAGTGATGGCAGAAGAATACGATTCTTCCAACCAAAACGGCTCTGGTGCACGCAAAAAACCGCACTGAGTACACTGAAAATAGGGAGCCTCGTATTTACCGAGGATTTTTGCCCGAAAAACTTCCTGGGCCGGCGCATTACAGATATTGCAATTCAAAATTGGAAAAGTTTCAAGCGGGCGAAGATAGACCTCATTCCTCCTAATTTTAGCATCTATCGCACCAAGTAATCCAACCTGAAGGATTTTGAAACGGAATGAGGTGGAGCAGAAAAAAAATTCCCGTTCTTTCGCCGACGAAATTTTCCGCCATGTCCAAACAACAACGCAAGCCACTATCCAAAACACAAGGTGCTGCCCAACAACGTTCCACACAAAACGAAGGAGGTGCAAAAAGCACGGTACCAATCGCTTATAACAGCTTCTTTACCAATACGTTACTCCAAAGTGGGCTGATTTTTGCATTTGCTTTTCTGCTGTATGCCAACACCCTCACCCATGGGTTTGTGCTAGACGATGCCATTGTCATCACAGACAATATGTACACCCAACAAGGAGCAAAAGGCATCGGGGGTATACTTTCCAACGACACATTTTTTGGCTTTTTCAAGGTCGAAGGCAAAGAAACGCTCGTTTCCGGCGGCCGTTATCGCCCTATGACGCTCGTGTTGTTTGCCTTGATCCATTCCATCAGCACTGGCCCTTTTGTATTTCACCTGTTCACGGTGCTGCTCTTTGCCTTCACCTGTGTGGTACTTTATCGCACAGTTTTACGACTGCTTAGTCCACCGAATGCGGCCTACCCGACAGCCTTTTCGCAATCGGCCCCTATGGTAGCTTGGTTGGCAGCGGTACTTTTTGCCGCACACCCGATTCATACAGAGGTGGTGGCCAATATTAAGGGCTGTGATGAGATATTGACCCTCTTGGGGTGCCTCAGCGCACTTTATTTTACCTTAAAAGCCTGGGACACTCGTCAATTGAAATGGTCGGTGGCGGCAGGGGTTTCGTTCTTTATTGCCTGTCTCTCGAAAGAAAATGCAGCGGCTTTTGTGGTACTCATTCCTTTGGCCATTTGGTTTTTCAGAGACGGCGACCAGGTATCATCCAATGGGAGCCGGTCTATTTGGACTTTAAGCCTTCCAATTGTTATCGCGTTTGTAGCGTTTTTCGTCTTGCGCGGCACCATTTTGGAATGGCGCTTTGGGGGCGAGCCAGTGGAGCTGATGAACAACCCGTTCATGAAACTTGAAGGGAATCAATGGGTTAAGTTTGCACCTGCCGAGCGTTTGGCCACGATATTGTACACGCTCGGCAAGTATGTACAACTGCTGTTCGTGCCCCACCCGCTCACCCACGACTACTACCCGCGTCAAATCGGCATCATGACCTTTGCCAACCCGATGGTGCTCTTCAGCCTCGCCTTGTATGGTTTTATGGCGTATTGGGCCGTTCGTGGCATCAAACGTCGCGACCCAGTTGCTTTCAGTATTTTGTTGTATCTCTTGCCACTTGGCATCGTGTCTAACCTCGTTTTCCCCATTGGCACGAACATGGGAGAGCGTTTTGCGTTTATGCCTTCGGTGGGCTTTTGCCTCTTGATTGCCTTATTTTTGAGCAAATTATTGAAGAACAACCAAGCGCTGGTACTCGGCCATTTTGGCGTTGTGGTCCTGCTGTTTTCCATCAAAACCTTTACACGCAACTTTGCCTGGGTCAGCAATGAAAACCTGTTCATGACCGATGCAGCGGTTTCGGTCAACAGTGCCAAACTCCAAAACGCTTGTGGCGGGGTGCTTTTTGACCGCGCTACGAAAGAAAAAGACCCAGAGAAGCAACGTTATCTGTGCGTGGAGGCCATTCCACACCTCAACCAGGCGCTCAAGATTTACCCCAATTATAAGGATGCCTACATCAGCCGTGGCGGCGCGCATTATGTGTTGAGGGAATTCCCCGAAGCCATAGCGGATTACCGCCGAGCGGTACAGCTTGCACCGGACGACGCCAAGCTCAAAACCTACCTCGCCCTGGCCCTCCGCGACGGTGGCAAATATTATGGGGAAGAACGGTCCGACCTTCCAAACGCCTTCAAATGTTTTGAGGAATCCTGGCAGTTGAACCCCAAGGACCCAGAAACCGCACGACTCATGGGTGTTGGATATGGCATCAATGGCATGCACGCAGAGGCCATTGTTTGGTTTACCAAAGCTGTGGAAGCGGCTCCTAAGGAAGCAGGTTTTCTTTGGGACCTAGGACTTGCTTATTCTGCTTCTGGTAACCTGGCCAAAGGGGAGGAATTGCGCAAAAAAGCCATGGAAATGGACCCCGGTATCGCAGCGAAGCGGAGTAAGGGCGGGCGGTAGTTAGGATATTAGAACTTCCCGAAAGTTTTGAAGTTTCGGGAAGTTTCGACCAGCAGCCAAATCCCATTCCTCCAGACTTCCTATCTTCGCCCCTCAAAAGTCAAAAGTCAATAGTCAAACTTCAATAGTCAACTGCCCATACAATGTTCGAAAGTTTAAGCGACCGATTAGATAGTGCGTTCAAGGTGTTGAGCGGCAACAACCGCATCACAGAACTCAATGTGGCCGAGAGCATCAAGGAAATACGCCGCGCCTTGGTGGCTGCCGACGTGAACTATAAAATTGCCAAAGATTTCACCGACCGGGTGAAAGACAAGGCCCTGGGCACCGAAAACGTGCTGAAAAGTGTATCGCCAGGCCAGTTGATGATTAAAATCGTAAGCGACGAATTGACCGAACTAATGGGCGGTCAGAGCGTCGGCATCAACGTAAAAGGCAATCCAGGAGTGGTGTTGGTGGCCGGTCTGCAAGGTTCGGGTAAAACCACCTTCAGTGGAAAACTCGCCAAATACCTTAAGGAGCAACGCAAAATGCGCCCATTGTTGGTGGCCTGCGACGTGTATCGTCCGGCGGCCATCGATCAGCTGACTGTGTTGGCGGAAAGCATCGGGGTGGCGGTTTACAAGGAAATCGAGAATAAAAACCCGGTAGATATTGCCCGCAACGCTGTCGCGTTTGCCAAAGGCCACAGCCACGATGTAATCATTGTGGACACCGCTGGTCGCCTTGCCGTAGATGAGGCGATGATGGACGAGGTGGAAAATATCAAAAAAGCCCTGGGACCCACCGAAACGCTGTTTGTGGTAGATGCCATGACCGGTCAGGACGCGGTAAACACCGCTGAAGCCTTCAACACCCGCATCAATTTCGACGGGGTGGTGCTCACCAAATTGGACGGCGATACCCGGGGTGGTGCAGCTTTGACCATCAAACATACGGTTGGCAAACCCATCAAATTCGTTTCGCAGGGGGAAAAATTGGACGCGCTCGACGTGTTCTATCCCGACCGTATGGCGCAGCGGATTTTGGGTATGGGCGACATCGTTTCGCTCGTAGAAAAAGCCCAGATGGAGTTTGATGATGAGGAAGCCAAACGTTTGGAAAAACGCATCAAACAGAACAAGTTTGATTTCAACGACTTCCTAGGGCAAATGCAGATGATCAAAAAAATGGGCGATTTGAAAAGCCTCATGGCCATGATTCCGGGTATGGACAAAGCCATGAAAGACGCGCCTATTGACGATAAAGCCCTCGTGCGCGTGGAAGCCATTATCCAGAGCATGACCCCCTTTGAGCGCGCCAACCCGGATTCACTTAATCTGTCACGCAAAAAACGGCTTGCCCTAGGATGCGGTCAAAACGTGGACCAAATCAACCTGTTCATCAAGAATTTCAACCAGATGCGGCAGATGATGCACCAGTTTTCCAAAATGCCAGCCGGTAAAATGGGGATGCCCCCTGGAGGTGGTATGGGATTGCCTGCGCCGAAAGGCGGAATTGGAAAATTCAGACGGTAACAACGTGCTTATGTTCAACCCTTTATATTATTTGTCTGCCTTGTTGATGTGCTGTTCGGTCACAAAGCTGACCGCCCAAAGCAGGCAAATTTCCGTAACGGGTACGTATGCACCTATCATCAGTACCATCAATGCCACCGAAATAAACTATACCGCTTTCGGTGTATCTG
>JALHPW010000085.1:0-8187 GCA_022842255.1 Saprospiraceae bacterium
CAACAATGGCAGCAATCGCTAACAATACGGTATGGGCAGTGGGAAACGAAACTTTAAACATAGCCAAGCAGGGCATTTTTACACCCCAGAATTGCGCCAAAGGAAAGGGGAAACCTCCACTTTTCAGCTTTGTACCCTAAAAAGATTCGCCATCCGGGATTAAGCCTCCTACCGCTGTCTACTTATTCGCTCAAATTTTAACCACCTTTTTCAACGAGTAGCCGTTTTCCCCAAAAATTTGAAGAAAACAAACCCCAGCAGGCATCTGCTCCAACTGCGATTCAATGGCTGCCTCATCATTCCCAAAACGGCCCAGAATGACTCCGTTCGTATTGATTAAGAGGACATTCCGAACGGGACCAAGCAATTCAATATGGATTTTTTGTCCCGAACAAATTGGGTTGGGGCTCATTTGTAGCAAATCCGAGCCCGCAGTGGGCGTTCCGGTATGGACCGAATTTTTCGGGGTGACAAAAACCTTGAACATCCGCTTGCTAGCACTCGATGGAGTAATATTCGGAATTTCAGCCTTTATACCGCCAAAGAGCCAGCCCACCATGGTTTTACCCTGCATTTCATGCAGTTTCAACACCTCATTTTCAAAATGGGGTGCGTTTTCATCAAGCGCAAAAATCATATTGGCGCCCAGCAGTTCATCCATTTTTTGCGGCATCAAAAATTCTTGGCTTGTACCATCCGGCTTGCGGTGAAAAGTGGAGATGTCGCGGATAAAGGGCACGCGCTCGTCGTATTTTACCGTCTGCGAACCTTGGTCAAAGTAATGCGCACTCAATCCGGCAAAAAACAGGGTGTACATCGAACCATCGCTGGAATCAAATATCGGCACCGCAGGGCAAGTGTACTGGCTAAAAACCTGCTCATAGGTATTGTCGAGCGCAAACACCTGATTTTCAGTGATATAGACCGGGTTGTAATAAGGCAAATCAACATCCGGGCGGAACACGCCACCATACAAACCAAGCCCTGGCGAACCATCTGGGTTCATCAAGGGAGCCAGGGTGAAATCCCTGCGCCGAAGGTTTGGCTCGTCGTGATGGAAGCTATAATCGGTGAGGGCCAACGTATTGGCAGTGTTCGTGATTTTGAACTTTCTGATTTCGTAGGTGTAGGTTTGGCTGAAAGATGGGCTGGGGGTTTGGGTATAGTTGCCGGAAAAATCGTGCCCGCCCACTAGGTAAAAATAAGCGCCCAGCTTGTCCATTTCCCCACCACAAACCCGAAACTTGTCCGACTTGATTTGACGAAATGCCCCCGATGGGTTGGTGCCACCCAACATCGCCGAAACAAGTTCGGGAAGCTTCACCGCGGTCAACACATCATGGGTAATGAAATCGCCCGTAGCAGCATCCTTTCCATACCCGCCACAGATATAGAGGTACTCGCCGTCTTGGGCATATTGGGGGTTGGTAGCTTTAAGCGGATCATGAAATGGAATGTTAAGGACATCCACCCCAAATGTATGGGCATCTCCCGTTTCAGGGTCGATGAGCCAGATGTTGGCATTGGCCTCGTTTTCTGGAAATGCCGTGAATGGGAAAAAGCCGTGCAGCCCTCCTACTCTCCCTCCAATGAACACCCACCAACCTTCCCATTGGGCAAACGCGGCGGAGTGCAATCCGGGCAATTCATCCTGCGTAACATCCTCTATTTCAATTGTATATGGCAGTTCACTAGGGTCTCCCAGAACGGGGTTTTGCGCAAACAGGGCAGGAAAAGCAAGCCATAAAATAGCAAAGAAACAAGTCAGGTTTTTCATCGAAAATGGATTGTTTTGAATTGGATTCCAAACCTACGGCAAGCACCCACGATGACCTTTATACATTCAACCAAGGGTTCAATTTCTTCAACATAAAGTCGAAAAATGGCTCACCACGGACATTCTGGCGGTTAAAATACTTTTAAACCCAGCCTTTAAGCAGAACACGATGTTGATTCGCTGTTTCTTTGTGGTCGCTTAAGAGGCGGTTGACTTATTCTGCTGGAGGACAAAAGAGCAGCCTCTAAACCAATTAATACTTTTCTTATGCGCAATAGCTTCCGTTTTACCCGTCGTAGCCTAGGCCTAGTTGGGTTCCTGCTTTTCACCCTTTCTCTAGTAGCCCAACCCAACCCCATCAAATGGTCGTTTTCGGCCAAAGACGCGGGCAATTGTCAGGTTGACCTTATTTTTACAGGCATCCTGGAGGAAGGTTGGTGTACTTACTCTCAGTTTTTGGAAAGTGAAGACGGCCCAGTTGCCACCACGCTCAATTTTCAGGAAGGAGCGAATTACAAACTCCTGGGCAAAGCCGTGGAAAGTGGTGAAATCATCAAAACACACGACGTTGTCTTCGATATGAACCTGACCAAGTTCAAGCACAAAGCCATTTTGACGCAGCGTGTGGAAGTCATCGACCCCAGCAAACCCATTGCCGGATACGTCAACTATATGACTTGCAATGATGAAATGTGCCTTCCCCCCAAGGATGCGGATTTCTCAATTAAGATTCCCGCACTGAGCGCTTGTGACCCCAAGAGCATCAAGCATTGATTCACTTTTTTCGTCGTGACTATATGCTTATCGGCATCCCTACCTTTATCCACAATACCGTTTTTGCCCGCCATAGCTTTGTGCTAGTCGGGCTGATGCTTTTTAGCCTATCCCTTTTTGCCCAAAGCCCAGTAAAATGGTCGTTTTCGGCCAAAGACGCGGGCAATTGCCAGGTCGACCTTATTTTTACAGGTACTTTGGAAGAAGGATGGTTTATTTACTCCCAATTTAATGAATATGGCCCGATGGCTACGGAGCTCAACTTTAAGGTCGGAGCAAATTACAAACTCTTGGATAAAGCCGTGGAAAGTGGCGAAATCATCAACCCATTCGACGTTGTCTTTGGTGGAAACCTGACCAAGTTCAAGCACAAAGCCATTTTGACGCAGCGCGTGAAAATCATTGACCCAAGCAAACCCATTGCCGGAGACATCTCCTATATGGCATGCAACCATGAAATGTGCCTTCCCCCCAAGGATGCGGATTTCTCTATTAAAATTCCTGCACTGAAAGCTTGTGCCCCCAAATCCTCCAAGCATTGATTCACTTTTATCGTCCTAACAATATGCTTACCGGCATCCGTACCTTTATCCACAATAGCGTTTTTGCCCGCCGTAGCCTTGGGCTAGTCGGGCTGATGCTTTTCACCCTCTCCCTTTTTGCCCAAAGCCCTGTAAAATGGTCGTTTTCGGCCAAAGACGCGGGCAATTGTCAAGTTGACCTAGTCATAACCGGTATTATCGAAGAGGGCTATTACACCTACTCGCAATTCCTGGAGAGCGAGGACGGTCCGGTGGCAACAACCTTTACCTTCCAGGAAGAGCCACACTACAAACTGATTGGCAAGGCCAAGGAAAGTGGCGAAATCGTAAAGACGTACGACAAGGTGTTTGAAATGAACCTCACCAAGTTCAAACACAAGGCCATCTTTACCCAGCGGGTGGAAGTCAAAGACCCCAGCAAACCCATCGTCGGTTACCTCAACTTTATGGCTTGCAACGACGACCATTGCAAGCCTCCCAAAAACGTGGACTTTTCGTTCACCATCCCTGCCTTGAAGGGCTGTGGGAATGCGCCGTCGACCACAACACCGGCCGAAACCTTGCCAAAGGAGGGCGCTTCAACCGCTGAGGCCCCAAAAACAGAGGGCGTTGCCCCTACGGCCAATGATCCTGCCGTAACGATTACTACCAGCCCCAACGCACCCAACGACCCCAATTTCAAAGGGTTTTTCAACTCCAAACGCGTTGAGATAAATGCCGCCCAATTTGTCAGCAACTGCGGCGACGAAACCTCCAATGCCGGAAGCGACGGTGCCTCTTGGGTATCCCTTTTCCTGTTTTGTTTCCTGGGGGGCCTGGTAGCCTTGTTCACCCCATGTATGTTTCCGATGATTCCGATGACGGTGAGTTTCTTCGTAAAACGCTCCAAAAGTCGCCGAGCAGGGATCATCAATGCCTTGATTTATGGATTGAGCATCGTGTCAATTTTTGTGGTCATGGGCTCGGCAGTAACGGCCGTTTTTGGCGCCACGGTATTGAATGAGATGAGCACCAACGTATGGTTCAACCTGGCCCTGTTTGCCTTGTTGGTGGTGTTCGCTTTCTCCTTTTTTGGTTTCTACGAAATTCAACTCCCCTCTTCCTGGGTCAACAAAAGCGACAAACTCGCCGATAAAGGTGGAGCCATTGGTATATTTTTTATGGCCTTGACCCTGGTTTTGGTATCCTTTTCCTGCACCGGCCCCATCGTTGGGCCTTTGTTGGCCGAAGCTGCCAAATCCAATGGCGGTGCGGTTATCCTGGGCTTTGTCCCACTGAAGCCAGCCATCGGGATGCTTGGTTTCGGCCTGGGCATGGCTTTGCCATTTGCCTTGTTCGCCATGTTCCCCGGTTGGCTCAATTCACTGCCAAAATCAGGCGGCTGGATGGACAACGTGAAAGTGACCCTGGGTATGGTCGAACTGGCCTTTGCTTTCAAGTTCCTCAGCACCGCCGATATGGTGGAACAATGGGGACTTCTGAAATTTGAGACATTTATGGTCATTTGGGTGTTGTGTGGACTTGTGCTTGGGTTGTACCAATTCGGCATTCTGAAATGGAAAGGCAATGAAAGCAAGCCGGGTATCGTGCGCTCTACGGTGGGTTTTGCCTCCCTGGCCTTTGCCGCGTACGTTGGCTGGGGTTTGATTGGATATAAATCGCTTTCCTTGCTCAGCGGTCTGGCCCCTCCCGTCCACTACAGTTATAAATACGACGCAGAAAAGAAAGGCCACAAAGGCCCAGGCTGTCCGCACGGACTGGATTGTTACCATGATTTTGATGAGGCCCTGGCCATTGCGAAACTGGAAAACAAACCCTTGTTTGTAGATTTTACGGGCCATGGATGCGTCAACTGCCGCGCTATGGAAGAAACCGTTTGGCCCTATTCAGGTATTGTGGAGCGGCTTCGCAACGATTATATCGTGGTTTCGCTCTACGTGGATGAGAAGGTGCGCCTTTTCCCCGAAAACAAGTTCGCCTATCTGCTCGACCCTAATACCGGCGAAAAAATCCGGACCGTGGGCGATAAGTGGGCGTCTTTCCAGGTCAACAACTTCAACCAGTCTACCCAACCTTACTACGTGCTGATGCACAACGATGGCAAAACCCTGCTCAACGAGCCGAGTAATTACGACAAAGGGAAAGACCCGGTTGTGTACAAAAGTTTCCTCGATTGTGGCTTGCAAGCCTTTGAGCGGATGAAAAACGAGGGAGGAGGAGAGCGTTTGGGCGTGAAATAATAGGTGATAAAAAGGTGGGTTAAACAAAATGCAGCCCCGGTTTGTGCAATACAAGCCGGGGCTGCATCATTCCGGCTCACAAGCTTTCTTATCACCTAAACTTTCTCCACACATGAAACACAAGAATTCCTTTTTTTCGCTTCCCAGCCTTGGCATCGGTGGGTCCTTGCTGCTGCTCACCTTGTTTGTTCAATCCTTGATTCCCCAATCCCAACTCACCGGAAACGTCAGCGATGGCAATGAAGTAATCATGGGCGCCACCATTCGAATCTCGCAAGGCGCTACGCTTGTCAAAGGGGTCATCACCGATTATAACGGCAATTTCAGCGTTGAGCTCCAACCCGGTATTTACGACATCGAATGCGCTTACACGGGCTACAAAACCTTTACCGCAAAAGGGGTGGACCTCAAATCAAACGCCAACCAAACGTTGAACATCGTTCTGGATGGCCAGACAGTGCTGCAAGAAGTGGTGGTTTTGGGGTACGTTGCCCCAGAGACCGAACATGACAAAATCCCCTCAAGGCAAACGATTACGTCCGAGCAAATTAAAAGCCTTCCTAAAAGAGATGTAAGCGCCACCAAAGCAAGCACGGTAGGTGCTTCTTCCACGGATGGTGGAAACGTAAAGATCAAGGGTAGTCGAAGAACACCTACCGACTATTATGTGGATGGGATTCGTGTAGCCGGTAACACCCCACCCGTACAAGATGTCAAAGCCGAACCCGCTACTAAAAAACCCGCCGCCATCGTTGCCCAACCCGCCCCTAACCCAGCAGGCGACGCACTTAAAAAAAGGAAAGAGGAAGCACCCGCCCAAGGTGTTGTAACCGGAAACCCAATCCCCGACCCGATTGATGATGTAAACAACGAACAGTACAACCGCATCGTGGAGAACCCCTTCCAGGATGCCAAATCAAACGGCATTTCCACGTTTTCAATTGATGTAGACGCAGCCGCTTATGCCAACATGCGCCGTTTTATCAATGCTGGTCAACTTCCTCCACGCGATGCCGTACGCATCGAAGAAATGATCAACTATTTTGATTATCAATACAATGCACCCAAAAGTGGCCGTCATCCTTTTGAAGTAAACACAGAGGTGGCACCCTGCCCCTGGAATCCCAAAAACCGCCTGATGACCATCGGCATTCAAGGCGAAAAAATTGACATCGGTCAACTGCCCGCTTCCAACCTCGTTTTCCTCATCGATGTATCTGGAAGTATGGGTTCGGCTAATAAACTCCCCCTCGTGAAAGAATCCCTTTTGATGCTCACCGAACAGCTTCGTCCAACCGACCGCGTGGCCATTGTGGTGTATGCCGGAGCCGCCGGATTGGTGTTGGAAAGCACCCCCGGATCGGACAAACCCAAAATCAAGGCCGCACTCGAAGCCTTACATTCGGGTGGCAGCACAGCGGGCGGCGCGGGCATTAAATTGGCTTACGATACTGCTCGTAAGAACCTGATTTCCAATGGCAACAACCGGGTAATCCTTTGCTCCGACGGCGATTTCAACGTGGGCGTGAGCAGCGAAGATGAGTTGGTGAAACTTATTGAAAACGAACGAAAAAGCGGTGTTTACCTCACCGTGCTTGGCTACGGAATGGGCAACTATCAGGACGGAAAAATGCAATCGCTCGCCGATAAAGGCAATGGCAACCACGCCTATATCGACCAAATCAGCGAAGCTAAAAAAGTGCTGATGCAGGAGTTTGGCGGCACCTTGTTCGAAATTGCCAAAGACGTGAAATTGCAACTGCACTTCAACCCTGCGCACGTGGCCGGCTATCGCCTCATTGGCTATGAAAACCGCATGCTCGCTACCGAAGATTTTCATGACGACACCAAAGATGCGGGCGAGCTCGGTGCCGGGCACCGCGTCACAGCCATCTATGAAATTATCCCCGCGGGCCAGACACTGCCTGCTTTAACCAAAGCAGATTCTGCCATGGTGGTCGTTACCAAACCTGACACCGCGGTCACCGTCGGTCATGACGACTTGATGGTGTTACAACTTCGCTACAAAAAACCCAAGGGCGAACAACCCAGCCAGCTCATGGAATACCGCCTGAACGCAGCCGCCCTCGACCGCAAAACGGAAAGCGAAAATTTCCTGCTAGCTTCGTCTATCGCTGAATTTGGCATGTTGTTGCGCGATTCAAAATACAAGGGCGCTGCTTCTTACGAACAAGCCATCCGTCGCGCCCGCGAAGCATCGAAAAACGACCCCAGTGGGTATCGCAAGGAATTGGTGCTGTTGATGGAGCAGGCGCAGGTGATTGCGAACCCTGCTGGGACGGCTAAGAAGTAGTTGTTCTTAGCGATTGAGAAGAGGCTGTTAAGGGTTGATGGTGTTGATAAAAGTTGATGAGGGTTTATAATTGCACGCTAAAAGTGGACAAATCCTGCTTTTTGAGTACAATTATAAACCCTCATCAACTTTTATCAACAACATCAACCATAAGAACAGCCTTTTCGCTTTTATGCATTTGCCTTTGGATACACCGCATTTTTCTCCCCATTTTCACTTACTTTTGCGCCTCAAATTTTAGGCTGGGAACTTTCCAACCGTTCAAACCCTTCCTAAGCCAACAGCCAACGGTCAATAGTCAAAGGCCAATAGTCAAAAGTCAACAGCCAACAGTCCACCATGTATCGTACCCACACCTGCGGCGAGCTCCGCATCACAGACGTAAACAAAGAAGTAACCCTTAGCGGCTGGTCGGCCATCGTGCGCGACAAAGGTGCCCTGCTTTGGATTGATTTGCGCGACCGCTATGGCATCACGCAGTTGGTTTTGGACGAGAATTACACTTCTAAAGAGCTGTTTGAAACAGCCCGCTCCGTGGGT
>JALHPW010000085.1:8197-11948 GCA_022842255.1 Saprospiraceae bacterium
ATCGAACGCGCTTCGAAAACCACTAAAATCCCCACAGGAGAGATTGAAATCAAGGTAAGTGCCTTGAAAATCCTCAACGGCTCAAAAACCCCACCCTTTACCATTCAAGACGATACCGATGGCGGCGACGACCTTCGGATGAAATACCGTTACCTCGATTTGCGCCGCAATGCGGTGCAGAAAAACCTCATTTTCCGCTCCAATCTGGCCGTAGAAACCCGAAAATACCTGGCGGGAGAAGGTTTTATCGAGGTAGAAACGCCCAACTTGATCAAATCCACCCCCGAAGGTGCGCGCGACTTTGTGGTGCCTAGCCGCATGAACAAGGGCCAATTTTACGCCCTGCCGCAAAGCCCGCAGACCTTTAAGCAAATCCTGATGGTGGCGGGTTTTGACAAATATTTCCAGATTGTCAAATGCTTCCGCGACGAGGATTTGCGCGCAGACCGTCAGCCGGAATTCACCCAGATCGACTGCGAGATGTCGTTCGTACACCAGGAAGACATTCTCAATACGTTTGAAGGGTTGACCAAATATTTGTTCCAACAGGCCCTTGGCATTACCCTCGGCGATTTCCCACGCATGACTTACGACGAAGCCATGCGCCGTTTTGGTTCGGACAAGCCGGACCTGCGTTTTGGGATGGAGTTTGTGGACCTAAAATCGCCCGCTGAAGCAGAATTTGGGAGTGGCGTGGATGTGGTATCCCCCACAGCAGGGGGGCAGGGGGGCGCGGGTTTTCCTGTTTTTGACGGAGCAGAATCCGTCATCGCCATCTGTGCCCCTGGTTGCGCCGAATATTCGCGCAAACAAATCGACGAATTGACCGAATGGGTGAAACGCCCACAAATCGGCGCCAAAGGATTGGTGTATGTAAGAATTGAAGCCGATGGAACCCCAAAATCGAGCGTAGATAAGTTTTATACCCCTGACCAACTCAAGGTTTGGGCAGAAAAATGTGGTGCAAAACCTGGCGACCTCCTTTTCGTGCTCTGCGGCGAAGATGAAAAAACACGCAAGCAGCTCAGCGAACTTCGCCTGGAAATGGGCAACCGTTTGGGCCTGCGCAAGGGCGATGATTTTAAGCCGCTTTGGGTGGTTGATTTTCCGCTGCTCGAATGGGACGAAGACGAAAATCGCTTTTTCGCCATGCACCACCCTTTCACATCGCCCAAGCCTAGTGACATCCCAAAGATGGAAAGCGACGACCGCGCTACGCTCAAATCCATGCGCGCAGACGCATACGACCTTGTGCTCAATGGGGTGGAAATCGGTGGTGGTTCCATTCGTATCCACGACCGCGATTTGCAGGCCCGCAATTTCAAACTACTCGGGTTTACGCCTGAAGAGGCGGAGGCTCAATTTGGCTTCCTGCTGGGAGCCTTCGAATACGGCGCCCCACCCCACGGCGGCATCGCCTTTGGTTTCGACCGACTCAATGCGGTGATGAACGGCGCAAACTCTATCCGCGACTTCATCGCATTCCCGAAAAACAACCAGGGTCGCGATATGATGATCGACGCGCCAGACGGGATTAAATTGAAGCAGTTGGAGGAGTTGGGGATACGGGTGGTGCCGCAAACTTAAAATTTACGATTTTGGATTTACGATTTTTCTGAACAGTTCAAAACCGTAGACATCCACCTACCGGGATGCAGTAATCGTAAATCCAAAATCTCAAATCGTAAATCGAAATGGCTTACACAGAATCAAACATGATCCCCCTGGGTACCCTTGCGCCGGATTTTGAACTACCAAATCCAGCGACGGGTAAAAGCGTGAAACTGCAAGAAATTTCGGCAGGCGCGAAAGCCACGGTCGTCATGTTTTTGTGCAACCACTGCCCATACGTGTTGTACATCAATCCGGAAATTGTGCGGATTGTAACCGAGTACAAAAAGCGGGGCGTAGCATTTGTGGGCATCAACAGCAATGATGCCGAAACCCATCCCGAAGACGGTCCCGACAAGATGGCGGCCCATGCGGAGGCAGTTGGCTACGATTTTGCCTACCTTTACGACGAAACCCAGGATGTTGCCCGCGCTTACGATGCGGCTTGCACCCCTGATTTTTATATTTTTGACCAGCATTTGCAACTCGCCTACCGTGGTCAACTCGACCCCAGTAGGCCCAAACGAAACCCCATCGAATCCACCGGCGAAGACCTCCGTGCCGCACTCGATGCGGTTTTAGAAGGCAAACTAGTCAATCCAATCCAGCGCCCATCGGGTGGCTGTAATATAAAATGGCGGAATGTATGATGTATGAACTATGATGTATGAACGCGCTGCATGACAGCGACCGACAGACATCATAGTTCATACATCATACATTATACATCATAGTTCATAGTTCATACATCATAGTTCAAATGCGTCCAACACAAATCACAGATCAAGACATACAAGCATTCATCACCGCAGGCCTACATGAAGATGTGCGTGAAGGTGACCATACTTCCCTGGCGACCATTCCTGCCGACAGCCGCAGTCGTGCGATATTGAAAATCAAGGACTACGGGGTACTGGCTGGAGTGGAATTGGCGCAGCATGTGTTCCAACAACTCGACCCAACGGCTACACTTGCTGTGCAAAAACCGGACGGTACCGATGTGTTGTATGGCCAAACCGCTTTTGAGGTGGAGTGCAATACCCGGGCCCTATTGCAGGCCGAACGGCTGGTGCTCAACACTATGCAGCGCATGAGCGGTATCGCCACCTTGAGCAGCCGCTTTGCATTTGAGGTGGGCGATTTGCCGGTGAAGGTGTTGGACACCCGCAAAACCACCCCGCTCATCCGCTTTTTGGAAAAATGGGCGGTCAACATCGGCGGCTGTGAAAACTACCGCTGGGGCTTGTACGATTGGATGATGATCAAAGACAATCACGTGGATGCCGCAGGTGGAATCGGGCCGGCCATTGAGCGCGCCCACGCCTATCAAAAAGAAAAAGGTTTGAACCTCAATATCACCGTGGAGGTTCGCAATCTGGTTGAATTAGAGGAAGTTATGAATGCTGGCGGCATCACCCGCGTGATGTTCGACAACTTTGAAATCCCGATTCTCCATGAAGCTGTTGCCATCGTCAACGGCAAATACGAGACCGAGGCATCGGGTGGAATTACCTTGTTCAATGTCCGCAAATACGCGCTATCCGGGGTCAATTATGTTTCTGCCGGGGCACTCACACACTCTGCACAACCGCTCGACCTAAGCCTCAAGATTGTTAGGTGATTTGGTTAGTTGGGGATTTGGTTATTTGTTGTGCCAGAGCCTTGTATAAACCCCCTTCAATTGCAACCATTGATACCAAACTTCGGCATAACAAATAACCAAATCCCCAACTTAACAAATAAACAATCAATCATGACCCCCGATTCTTTCTACTGGTACGCCAGCATTATAATTTTCCTTCCTTGGCTGTTGCTCATCGCCGCACCCAATTGGAAATTTACCGAGCCGATTGCATTTGGTGCAGCCACGGTGTTGTTGATTGCAGCGGCGGTGTTTACGTTTCAGTTTCTAACTAGCCCGGAAGAAGGCGGGAGTTTGCTTTCGCTCGAAGGGTTCAAAAACCTGTTCCGCAGCAAAGAGATGTTGCTCACAGGCTGGTTGAACTACCTGTCGTTTTGTTTGCTAGTTGGCACGTGGCAGACGCATGATGCGCGGCAGTTGAAGATTGGGCACATCTTTGTGGTGCCTAGTTTGTTGTTAACGATGCTTACAGGCCCGGCAGGATTTTTGCTATACCTT
>JALHPW010000086.1 GCA_022842255.1 Saprospiraceae bacterium
GGCCGCTACCCGATAAGCCTTAATAGACGAGTATTCAAGCCCGAAAAACGGGTCAATGTTTGCATCAATGCCAATATTGTAGCCAATAAAATTATCGTAAATGCTGTAATAATAGCCCGCATCCACGTACAATTTTTTAAACAAGGTGGTGCGGTATCCCAACTCAAAGGTTTTCACTTTTTCGGGTTGGATGGGCGCTACATCAAAGTATTTCAGCAAGCTCTGTGTCGGGAAGGGCACCGCCAGGTAATCCCGCAACGACTCCAGGGTAATGAGGTTTTGATAACCCGTAATATTGCCCACCAAGGTGGCGCGCCCTACATTCAAAAACAGGTATTGGTCGGTAAGCGTCGGGTTCCGGATGGCCGAGGAGAAAGAGGCGCGGAGGTAATTGTTTTCCTTCGGATTCCAAACCGCCGAAACAGCCGGCGTGGCGAGCCATTTGAAGTTTTGGTTTTTATCTACCCGAACGGTCCCGTTCAACTTCCAATCCCCCAAGGTTTTTTCCACCCCGGTGTACATCCCAAATTCATAATTGGTGATTGTCCGGTATGCAGAATCGATGGCTACACCGTTGGCATCGCGTTCGTACGTGAGGGTATCAGAGAAAATTGTGCCTTCCGATACCGGGCGGTAAAGCCGAGCATTGGCCCCCACCGACCAGTAATTCAACCATTTAGGCGTAAATCGGTATTCCCCATGCACATGATAGAGGGCTGATTTGTCAAAAAACCTAGTACCACCTTGACTTGATTTCTTAGACGTGATTTCGTTGAAAAGAGAATCATAACGAGCCGTTCCAGGTTGGAAAAAATCATACGCTGGGACCTGGCCACCAATATTATGGGCCTCGTTGGCGTACGCTTCCGCCAAGGTGTGTTGGGCAGCCAAAGAGTCCCGATATTCAAGCATCCAGCTCTGAATAGCCGCAAGCTCGGCCTCGGTAGCGGTCTGTCCGGCAGGCACCGGGAAACCCCACTCTTCCTCCATTTTTCCAAAATACACATAACCCAGATTCGGCGCCGACCACCATTTTTCATAATCGGCGGCCCAACGCTGGTTGTCTTTGGAAAGTTGCTGCATTTTCAAAGCCGTGAAATACGGGTCATAGGATTTTCCGGCATCCTCATTGGTGGAATAGGCGCGAATGAAAAACTTGTCCTTTTGACGGAATTCAACCCGGTTTTGGGAAAAAAGGATGTCCCGGAGGCTGAAACGGTTGTCACCTTGATACACGGTAGTCCCTGAACCAAAACTGGAAGAAAGGATAAGTTCGGGCGATTCAAAGCCCTTGGCCGGGTTGGTCCGGAAGTGCAAGGCGGCGTTCGCCTTGGTATTCCGGGTGTTGTAATCTACCAGGTCCGTTTCGCGGTAGCCCGTACGGTGGTAGATGTTCAGGCCCGCTTTGGTAGAGCTCCAGGGGCTGTTGCCTGTGGCATCAAAACGGGGCACGTATTCGTCGCCATAAATGTTCACCGCATCGTATCGGCCGGGGTTTTGCTCCGTAGTGTAGAAGGGGCCGCCCGACTCCTCGCCTGTTACGGGCTCATAATTGTCGGCTTCCCAGTCGTTGGCACGCAGGTGGAAAAAATTGAGTTTATAAGCAAAAAACTCATCGCCCTTTTTGTTTTTGAAGGCGTCTGCCCAGCGAATCGCCCCTTCCCAAAGGTTGCGTTCGCCTGATTTCAGGGAAACGGAAAGCCCCTTATGCACAAACGGGTTTTTGGTTTCCATAGAAATCACCCCGTTGAAGGCGTTTGGCCCATAAAATGCCGAACTGGCCCCTTGGATCAAATCGACCTTGGTCACATCCAAGTCACTGGAACCCAAGAAGTTACCCAAAGAAAAGTTCAAGCCTGGCGCCTGATTGTCTACCCCGTCGATGATTTGCAGGGAGCGCACTGGGCTGGTGGAGTTGAACCCACGGGTATTGATAATGGTAAACCCGAGCGACGCTGTGGTCAAATCAACGCCTTTCAAATTGCCCAGCCCGTTGTAAAAATTCACGGAAGCCGTTTGTTTGATGGCTATAGCATCCAGGTTTTCGACAGTAAGCGGGGCTGCTTTGAGCTTGTCGTCGATTCGTTGCCCCACCACAATGGCTTCCTCCATGATAATGCTAGCCGTGGAGAGGCGTACATCAATCTTTTGCGCGGCGTCCGTTACCTGCAACTCTTGCGCCTCATACCCCGTGTAGGCTATTTTGAGGGTCACGGGCAATGTCTCTACTTTGAGCAAGAACTCACCATCATAGTTGGTAAGGGCCCCGCCCTCGCCATTGACCAAAACAATGCTGGCTCCAATGAGATCGTCGCCACTTTCGGCATCCCGAACCTTGCCTTTGATGGAAATCTGGGCATTAAGCCAAGTTCCGCCCAGCATTAGGCATAAGAAAGTGGCTATCAAAGTTTTGTAAGTTTGCTTCATACGGATTCGATCTTTTTATTCGGATAAAAACGGTCTAAAACCAAGGTTCTCCGCAACCCTGTTCGTTGGGCAAAAGAAGAAAGAAAATTTGATTTCAAAATGCAAAACTGTCTTTGTGTTGGGATTGGTCAGACTTCGTGAGAAAGATTCACTGGTTGATTTCGGCGTTTTAAAAGGCTTCCAATTGTTGTAGGCAGTCTGTTATGTCTCGCATGTTGCAAAATAAAAGCCTTCCTTAACGCTAAATTTAGCACAAAAAACCTACTTTTGCTTCACCTCCCATACCGATTACCCTACCAAATTGAGTTTGCCCTATGCCAAAATCCATTACACTAGAATCTTTCTTAACCTGGAGTCCACCTATTCGCCAGAATCTCCTCCGATGGGCCCAATTTTATTTACGGCATCGTTTTGCATGCCCTGAACGCGACTTTTAAGTTTTCCGCTTCTGATTTTGTCCATTGTGCCACCTAGGCGCAGTGTTTAACGCGTTTCATTTTCAATTCCTCTGCCTGAACTGAGCCCACCGCTCATGATCGGATAATGTCTCTATCTTTTTCAACCATTTCTAAATTGTTCAACAGATGAAAGTCAATTCTAAACTCTTCACAGTACTGCTGCTGGCAGCCATTTTCACGTCCTCGGCGCAAGCCCAAGTATTCGAAGGCACCAATCAATGGGGAAATTTTGACCACTCCGCCTGGAAAATTGAGCCCCAAGCCATGCAGAATTATGTTATCATGGGTAACAAGTTCTTCGAACCAGCCAACAATACCCTGTACATGTCTGAGTTCAGTGAGTTTGCCCAATTCAACTCTTGGAACCGCGTCCATACAACCACCGAAACCCTCAACACCTTTTGGAAAAACTTCTGCAAAAGCACTTTCCCTGTGGGCTATTTTGCCGCTGTTGGGGCAGGAAGTAATAAAGTGTACGCGATTTTGACCAACGCCACCGGTCACAAACTTTGGGACCGTGTATCTACCCTACCCTTTGCCATTCAATACGGCGGGGCTTGCCAAGCAACCAATGGCGGATACCTGGCTTGCGGCTCAAGCAACAACGGCAACCTAGCGGTGACTAAATTTGACGCCTACGGGGTGCCTCAATGGAGCAATGAGTATCCCGTAAGCGGTTTCGCATGGACCATCAAACCTGCCAACGGCGGCGGTTATGTAATGGCAGGCACCCGCTCCATCGCCCGGATTGATGTGGCCGGCAACCTGGTTTGGTCCACCACCCTCAACCTGCCAACCTCACCTGATGGCAGTGCTTATTCTTATACAGAATTTGAAGAAATCACGGTACTGCCTGACGGTCAAGGTTTTGTACTGACCGGCTCTTGCTTTTCCAACTCGCATTCGGGTGTTTATACCGCACGGGTTAGTTGGGCCGGAGGGGTTACCTGGTCAAAAATCAACGATGCAGTCAATACCGCTTTGGCTGGCACTCCCGTATGTTGGGTAAACAATGCTGTCATGGCCAATGGCAACACCAAAGTGATCACGTCGTGGCGCAGAGGCCCGGTAAGTGCAGGTGGCGGCCTGTTCGCTCAAACCGTCAACATCGCCGACGGCGCGCAAGGAGCCATCAAAAGCCTGAACAACACCACCCCTGTCCAGGAAGCGTTTGCTACACGGGCGCATGGCCGGCTCGTGATTGGAGGTACACGCGGCACTTACTCCCAGGCTTATGCGTATGCCAATACCGATTTCCTGAACCTCAACACAGCCCCACAAAGTGGCATCCAGTTGGACGAAACCAATATCCTAAACGTGCCAACGGGCAATGGCTTCCTGACCAGCGTACAAAACGCACACCCGACCTATGAAAAAGGAAAGATTGTGTTTGACAACCCAATCATGGCCTTTGCCAGCCGCACTACTCACCAAGACCTTCACGTATTCCCAAATCCAAGCTCCGGTCTGGTCTATGTGGGCGGTGTGATGGAAGTGGGCGCTACCCTACGGGTGTTTGACCTGGCAGGGCGCATGGTGATGGAAAAAACGGTACCAGAAGGCGATGCAATGGTCACGTTCGATCTGACGGGGCAACCCAAAGGTATGTACACGGTACAGATGGTGGGCGACCGCTACAACGTGACGCGCAAATTTATTATCGAGTAACAATTTGACAATCAGCGGCTTAGTCGCTACCAATCATAATAAAATCGGCTGGTCGGGTTATTCCGGCCAGTCGATTTTATTTAGGTTTCAACGCTTTCCATTTTTCAAAAAACGCAGGGACACAAGTGCTACTCATAGGGGTATGCGCATTAAAAAGCACACAAATCCCGATTCCATCACGTCGATTGAGCGCAATCTCGCTTTTATAGCCATTGACATAGCCCCCGTGGTAAAGAATCACGTCGTCCCCATCTTCCAAAACCCGCCAGCCCAAGGCATAGGAAGCGGCATCCCGCCGAAGCCAATGGGAAAAAATCCGGCGCTCCTTGTCGGTTTTCACCACTGGACGAAATACTTGGTCAAGCGTTGAATCCGCAACCAAATCTGGGCGATGCCCCAAGAGCAACTTCAACCATTGACCCATGTCGGCAATACTGGCATTGACCCCGCCGGCCGCTGCAGCATTGTAATAAATCGGGGAAATAGAATCTGCCCGCCAACTGCCCCAGCCCGTTGCCAAATGCGGAAACGTCTTATTTACTTCCCCTTGAATATGCCCAAAATCGCAGGAAGCATGCTGCATCCCTGCCGGCAAAAAGATTTTTTCCGTCAACAACTCTGGGTAGGTTTTACCGGTTTTTCGCAGCATGACCTCCTCAATCACACAAAGTGCCACATTTTGATAGGCATAAAACTCCCCTTCTTTGCCACTCACCGGAGCCTGCGGGAAATATTCTTTGACAATTCTGGGAACACTGAAGTCCCTCTCGACAAGATTGGTAAAAGCATGATATGGCAACCCTGTGGTGTGCGAAAGTAAATGCCAAAGCCGAACCCGGGCCGTTTGTTTCCGGTCGCGGAGCACAAAATCAGGGTAATGTTGTTGAACTGGGTCTTCCCAATTAAAAACCTTTTCCTGGACCATCATCCCGGTCAATACGCCGGCAAAACCTTTTGACAAGGAGCCAATTCGGAAAACGGTATTTTCATCAATGGAATCCCGCCCCCCTACAAACCTAGGGCCATACCCACGCATGAACACAATTTGGCTGTCCTTTACAATGACGATGGCAGCACCGGGCGTATTGGTGAGGTGTATGGAATCATTGAAATAGCGGGCGTATGCTTTGAGGAATGGTTCTAAAGGGGAAGGTGGATTGGGCGCGAGCACCTTCGCTGAAGCTTCGGCGGGCAAATGTGGACCGGGAGCATTGAAACACGTGGAAAAGACGAAGGCGAACAGGAATAAAGTGACAACAAATTTCATAAGGGCGCGAAGATAATACGAAAGGCTGCCACCAGACACCGGTGACAGCCTTTCGTATTATCCATTTGGCTGGAAATGTTGTGCGTTCAACGCCTTCCTCTACCGCCAGGCAGCCGGTTTTGTTGCCGCTCCTCCCTACGTTCGCGCGCTTCCTGAAGTTTTTTCACCAGAGACTCCCTGAACTCGCGTTCAGCCAAGGGGAGTTTGGCAATTTTGCGAAGTGGGAGCACCTTACGAAGTTTCTGATAGGCTTCGCGCTCTAGGTCCAGTTCGCGTTGTTTCATCTCAAAATGGCGCTTGATTTGGTCTTCTACTTCCACATCGCTCATTTGATCGAGCTGTTTTCCGGGCCGCAGGTCTTGTTGTGCCTGTTCACGTCGGTCGGTATATTCATTGTAGATGGGCCAGAAATTTTGCGCCTCCTCTGGGGTCAGGTTGAGGACTCTGGTGAAGACCTCGGCCCGAAACGCGGCCAATCGGGCTTCGCGTTTTTCAGGGTCGACCTGTGCCTGTGCCAGGGTGCCAAACACACTGACCATCAGGACTGTGCATAAAAAATGTCTCATGGTGATGTTCATAGCGAGATTATCCTGTTAAAATGGTTACAGTATTTGTTCGAGCTCCTCATCGGTCATCTCATCCAGGATTTCATCTAAATCGTCCGGATGGATTTCTTCTGGGTTGCTATTCTTTGGTTTTGGGGGATTGGGGGTAGTTTCCTCAATGGGCTCCATGATTTCTTCTTTGGTTAAAGACGCAAGTTGTTCTGCATCAAACTCATGCAAATTGTCCAGCACGTAAGCCTCTATATCTTCTTCGGTCAATTCCGTCGAAGCAAGTGGGGTTTCTTGAGCCACACTGGCAGATTGACGCACAAACCAAACCGCAGCCAAAACCAGTGCCAACGCTGCCGCCAAGGCCATCGCCGTTCGAGGCCGGATATATGCTGCAAACAATCCTGGACGTTTCACGACCTGCATCTTGGGCCGATCCAAATCGCCCGAAGCACGAAGACGGGCAAACACCGCATCTTCCATTTCCTCGAAATATCCTTCTGGGACTTGGAGACCATCCCCTTTTGCCTTCAAATCTTGAAGGAATTGGGGAAGCTCCTCCTTTAATTTATCACTTTTCATACCTGGGTGTGGTTGGGTCATTTTTACCCGCCGAAGCCATAGCGAAGGCGGGGGGGGCATTCTTTTAAAATTTAGCCTTCGTAGTTTTGAAAAGCTGCTTCAATTTTTTTGGTTGCGTGGTGAAACGATGCTTTAAGCGCGCCCACAGAGGTATTGAGTATCTGCGACATTTCTTCATAGGGCATTTCGTCATAGTAACGAAGGTTGAACACCTGCTTTTGCTTATCGGGCAGTTCGGCGATTGCGACCAATAGTTTCGCTTGCACCGCATCTCCATCAAACCATTCGTCTGCTTTCAAGCGGTTGGACAAGAGATTGCCCGTATCGTCCAAGGAAGCCGACGCATGGCGCGCCTGACTCTGCAAATGCGTGAGCGCCTCATTCGTGGCAATCCGGTAAAGCCAGGTGTATAGTTTGGACTTCCCTTCAAATTGCGCAATCCCCCGGTAAACCTTAATGAACGTGTTTTGAAGCACATCATCGGCATCATCATGCACTTGCACCATCCGACGTATGTGCCAATACAGCCGCTCGCGGTACTGCGACATCAGCAACCGAAACCCGCGCTCGAATGTCTTTTCAGAGCGCAAAAGTTCCATAATTTGTTCGTCTGTCGCGGGCTTCTGAATGGCTGTCAAGTGCAATTCGTGCAAGTTTGAGAATAAGACTAGAAGGAAAAGAAGAGGTTTAACGGAAGCAATAAAAAAAGCTTAATACACCATGATTTCATCTGCAAAAATCCAGGAAGGGTTGCCATTACAGGTGTGCCAGGCAGGGCAGGTTTTTTGATTGATGGCGGTAACCCGCACCGCTCGAACCTTGGTAGGCGAGAACTTTGCAACCACACTTCGAAAGGCTTTTTTATCATCGGGAAGGATGGTTATGGTTTCTTCATGGATGGTTTTGAAGTCCTTGCCATCCGTGGATATTTCGATTGCCACTTTTTCCGGGTAAAAAACCCAGGAGGCCTGGTCTTGCAGGAAGGAAACCTGAATCGTGCTACAATAATTATCAAAATTATCTGCCGTATCTGACAAGGAAACCGTGGCTTTCATATCCTCGCCCTCAAAACCCAACCAGTTATAGCGATAGTCGGTTTCTCCGATGAGTTTGTTGCTTAATTCACTTGGGTTGCCTTGGGCATATTTCGGGGAAGCGGGCAACTCAAGTTTAACCGCTTGACTCTTGGACAATAATGCGTCCCTTCTTCTAGCCAAAAAGTCTTTGAAATCCTTCACGTATTGGGCTGGGGTATACCCGTTCTCATTGAGGTGTTTTAAATTATTTCTGGCACAAATATTTTCAAACTCAGTAAGGGTTTCGTTGAACCCATCCGAATCCACAAGGAGTATCATATTTGCTGTCATGGATTCCAAATCCTTTCCTCCGGGTGGGACGCATTTTAAATTTTCTAAAAAGGAAAACAGCTCTACTATTAACACAGGCTCTAATCGACGGAGCACAATTGAATCTTTAGGTTTCGGAATATTTTTATCAAAAGTCATCATTCGTTCCATAAAGCTATCCCGCACAAAAGCCTCATTCTGAGGCACATCATAAATCCAGAGTTTGTTGCCGTGCTTCTTTAGCCTTGCTGTTTGGTCATGAATATAATCCCAAACACCTGCTCTGGTTGCCCCATAATACCCCTCCCCAAAATCGGTCAAAATGGAATCCATATTGGCTGAGGGGTTCCACATCAGCTTGGAAAGCAGGTAGGCCCGCATATCCGAAAATTCCGAGCGATCGCGGCCACTTCCCTGCTCAAACATCATCTTCACCCCGTTTTGCTCAAAAAACTTCAAATTGGGTTGTAACGTGTGCCAATTGGGGAAGGGGGCCAAATAGCTCCTAAACTGCACCACATAATCCCAAATCATTAAGTTTTTGGTCAGGGCCGACCATTCCCGCACATCCCGGGCAAAATCAGGGCAGCCCTCTTCAATGCTCAGCCCACGGTTGCATTCGATGCTGCACAAACAAATGCTCACATTCGCGGCCGGTTTTATGCCTTTAGGAGCCTGTCGGGTGTATTGATAGGCCAGGGTAGAAATGGTTTTGTCCGGAAATGCAGCCGCTACCTTGTTCACAAAAAGCAATAAGGAGGCTGCAGGACTGCCGTATTTTCGGTCGGTCGCGGCACAACGCACACACTTGCAGTAGTCGTAATTGTCGTTTTGGCTCACCGACCAATATCGGGCCGAAGGTTTTTCCAGAACCCGTCCCCTCAAATTGGAGATGACCAACTGGAGCACCGTATCGTTCGAAAGGCAAAGTTGTCCGGGCGACCGTTGTGCGCCGTTGAAGGAAAAATATTCGGGGTGGTCAGCAAAGTATTTTTCCTGGGGGCAGAGTTTGTCAAAGGTGTGGACAAACATCCCCCATTCTTCATTTTTCTTCGAATGGGTTTTCAGTTTATGCCAACGCGCCCAGGCCTCATCAAAAGCGGGTTCGTACCAAAGCTCGCGATATGGGAAAGCTGGAACTTCTAGTTTGGCCTGATAATCAGGCAATTGAATGCTTTCCACAGTTGGGATAAACGAATCCCGTGGACTGTATTTCCGGCAGCCCAATAGTTCGAGCAAAGTATAGGCGGCGTATTCGGTTCCCAATTCGCCACCTCCGGCAATGGCAAACGAACCGTTTTTGCCCTGCAAAAAATAGGCATCCTCAATAATCTCGTTTGGGATGTCAAAGCCAAATCGTTTTGCTTCAGGGCTTTTCCCGACAAAAATGGTTGGGCCTTTGGTCGAAATGTTGGCTTTTGATGCAAGCTCCACCGGCTTCCCCGTCATTTTCCCTAGGTAAAACTGCAAAAGTTGGGCGGCCCGGGCTTCAGATTCACTACAAGGATTTGGAAGCAAAAGGATGGGCTGCTGTGCCAAAAGCGTCCCAGAAGCAAAAGCAAGGAATAGGGTGTAAAAGACTTTCATCAGGCTACACTGTGATTAAAGTGATTTTGATGATTTGAGTGATTGAAACACCTTGATTTTTAAAAAATCAATCCTCAAAACCATTTTGCTTTGGCAATAAGTTACATGTACTTTTTACATCAATGCCAAAGCTGCCAACACATTCTCCTCAATTCGACCTGCGACATTTCTGGACTCGTCTTTTACAAACGGACGACCGGTCACCTGCTCGTATAGTTCGATGTAGCGGTCGGAAATTTCCTTCACAAATGCATCGGGCATGGTGGGCATTTGTTGCCCTTCTTTTCCCTGAAACCCATTGGCAATCAGCCATTCGCGTACAAATTCCTTGCTCAACTGGCGCTGGCGCTCGCCGCTGGCCTGACGTTCCGCATAACCTTCTGCGTAAAAATAGCGGGAGCTGTCGGGCGTGTGGATTTCGTCCATCAACATGATTTGGCCGTCTTTTTTGCCAAATTCATACTTGGTATCCACCAAAATCAAGCCCTGGGCAGCGGCCATTTCGGTACCGCGCTGGAAAAGTGCCCGTGTAAAGGCTTCCATTTGAACGTAATCTTCCTCGCTCACCACACCACGGGCTAGGATTTCTTCTCGTGAAATATCTTCATCGTGGCCTTCTTCTGCTTTTAAGGTAGGGGTAATGATGGGCTCTGGGAACGGGTCGTTTTCGTGCAAACCATCGGGCAAAGCCACCCCGCACAAGGTGCGCAACCCGGAAGCATAGGTCCGGGCCGCATGTCCTACCAGGTAGCCTCGAATCACCATTTCCACTCGAACCGGTTCGCAACGCCAACCGATGGCCACATTGGGGTCGGGTGTGGCGATGAGCCAGTTAGGGCAAATATCTCGGGTAGATTGCAGGAAATAAGCGGCTATTTGGTTCAACACCGCGCCTTTATGCGGGATAGCACGCGGCAGGATGTGGTCAAATGCGGAAATACGGTCGCTGGCCACCATGACCAGTCGTTCGCCCAGTGAATAAACGTCGCGGACTTTGCCACGGTAGAAGGCCGTTTGGCCTGGAAGTTGAAAGTTTGTCTCGTGAAGTGCGTTCATGGCGCAAAGATCGAAAAAGACTTTGACTGTTGACTATTGACCGTTGACTATTGACTGTTGACCTTTGACTGTTGACCTTTGACTGTTGACTATTGGCCGTTGACCATAAAATGGAAGTGCCCATATTTTCCACGAGGGAAATATGGGCACTTTACAAATCAACTTTTGACTCAACAGTCAATAGTCAAAGGTCAAAGGTCAACGGTCAACCCTCCTCACTGCAGCACCACTTCACGCTCCGACATCATTTTACGGATGTTGATGAGCGCGTAGCGCATGCGGCCCAAGGCGGTGTTGATGCTCACCCGGGTGAGGCCAGCGATTTCTTTAAAACTCATGTCGGCGTAATGGCGCAGGATGACCACTTCACGCTGCTCGGGCGGCAATGCGTCCACCAGGTGGCGGATGCGGTTGTGCGTTTCGGAGCGCATGATGATGGTCTCAGGACCTTCGTCGCTTACCCGAAGGACGTCGAAAATGTCGAAGTCCGGGTTCGGGTTGATGTGGGCGCGGCGTTTGTTGCGGCGGTGATAGTCCACACACATGTTGTACGAGATGCGCATGGCCCACTGAACGAATTTGCCCTCGTGGTTGTACTTGCCCTTGCGGAGCGTGTCAATGATTTTGATAAAAACTTCTTGAAAGATGTCCTCAGCGAGGGCACGGTCTTTCACAAAGAGATAGATGGAGGTGTAGATTTTGCCTTTGTATCGAGCGAGAAGGGTCTCGAAGGCTTGTTCATCACCATCTGAGTAACGTGCGATCAGTTCGTGATCGTGTAGCATTGGCATAACTTGCATGAGCAAAGGATTTTGCTGTTAACCAGTTAAATTGATTAAGAAATTTAATTGGTGTACAAGTTTTAGCCGATACGCAGAGGATAAAGTTGGTGATGAAATTCGGGCGGGATGCCCATT
>JALHPW010000087.1 GCA_022842255.1 Saprospiraceae bacterium
GCCCATCAGCATCCGGGCGAAAAATAACCGGGCGGTCATAACGCGATTCGTCCGGCTTGAGCGTCACCTCAAAGTAGGTCGGTTTTTCGATGATACTTTTCACAAACTCGCCCCGGTAGTCGAAAGAACGGATGTCAAAAAATCGAAACTCCTTACCCGCCGGGAAAACAATCTGGTCCTGATAGTCAAATACGAGGTTATCGCCCCGGGTGATATAGGGTTTGATTGGACCAATGGCGTTATCCCAGCGACCGTTTTGAAGCACGAAAGCTTTTACATCGTTTTGGGGCATGGAGATGCGGGCAGACTTGGGAACGACGGTGAAATCGATTTCGTGGTGGGTGTCCAGCTTGTCCACCTGTGCGGTGCGTACAAATTCCGCGTCAATCCGCCACAGCGGTTCAACCACCAAAAAGCGCCTGACCAATACCAGTTTGTCTTCGTCGTCGGCATCAAAAACCTTGAGCAGGTAATTGCCCGAGCGTGCCCAGCGCATATTTCGATTGGGGAGGCCAAGGGTGTAATGGGTGTATTGGGCAAGGGTATTGAAGGAGTTCTGCACCGTGACAATCCGGTCGTCCGTGAACCCGTCAATGTATTCATTGTCATCCAGTTCGGAGGGCTGCCAATCGCTGTTGCAATGCGCCAAGGTGTATTTATAGTCCTTGAGTCCATCCCCCATGTGATCGAATTGGAGCACGAGTGCATTGTATCCCGTGCTCAGGTTCACGATGGGCAAGGAAAGCGGTGAGCCGGACAGTGTGAGCTGTACCGAACAAATGTCAGGGTCAAGAATTTGGTTCTCTGTTTGGGAGAACAAAATACCAGGGGCAAAAAGCAAAAAAAGATAACGCATAATTGAACTGTAGGCACTTGTAACTTGTCACCAACCACTACTCCTGCCAAGGCGCCTCAATTACCATGGGCGCATTGCTTCGAGGGTGTTCAAAACTCAAACGTTGCGCGTGCAGTTTGATTTCATGTTCGCGCCATATTTGCCCGCCGTACAGCACATCGCCCACAATAGGGCAGCCGATGTGTGCAAGTTGAGCCCTGATTTGGTGAAACCTGCCGGTACGCGGGCGGATTTCCAACAAAGCCGATTCGCCTCGTTTTTCGATCAATTTGTATTCAGACTCACAAGGTTGGCTATCCGGCACTGCTTGGTCGAACACCAAGGCTCGTTTGCCAGATTCGTCGCGTTTGAGCCAATGAGCCAGGATGCCGGATTCCGTGTTTGGGGCTTTTTCAACCAAGGCTTGGTACGTTTTTTCAACGCTGCGTTGCTCGAACTGGTTCATCAGTGCTGTCAGCATGGTTTTAGACTTGGCCATCACCAGTACCCCGCTCGAAGCCCGGTCGAGCCGGTGCACCGCACGAAGGTAGGGGCTGATTTTCATGCTCATGCCTCCACTGTCGTCGCCCAGGAGTTTTTGACGGTACATTTCCAGGGCTTCTTTTTCGGCAGAAGGGTGGCGTGCGTTGCCGCTCTCAGACGAAAGTCCAGCGGGTTTATTGATGACCAAGAGGTCTTTATCTTCGAAAAGGATTTGCATTAAGCGTTGGATATTGAAATCGATGAATTGGGGCCACAAACCTACGGGGAATATTGCTGTGCCGGACACCCGTTAAGCTAGCGTTAAAAATTGCAAGTTTAAGCCGCGAAACAATAGCCTTGCAGGTTCTTGATGTTGCCTGGGTTGCCGATTTACAAATACATCCTTTTCATCTTCACCATTTTGAATTCATTCCTAATGAAAAAAATCTTTACCTTCTTTGCTTGCCTCTTGTTGTCCCTCCGCCTTTTGTCCCAGGAACAGCAGCCTTTGTTGAACATCCACCTCGACCCCAATGCCAATGTGTATGACCCGGTGTTTCTGACGAACGAAGTTCGATTCGTCAACTATGTAAGCGACCGCAGACTGAGTGATGTCCAGGTGCAATCCGTGGTAGAGCCCGTTGGGAACGGTGCTATCCGTTACCGCTATATTTTCTTTGGGTACAGAACATTTGAGGGTCAAAACGATACGGTGGTATGGCACTCCGACCCTGCGGAGAACTTCGGCAGCGTCCGAGAAAAAAGCCTTCGGGCATTCAAGCAAGGGCTGTTGCCGTATCTTTTGCAGACACCCATGGCACAAACCCTGGATTACAGCATTCAAGGGGAGATTGACAATATCGAAACGCCAGACCCATGGAATAGATGGACGTTTAATCCGGGTCTTGGCTTGGCTGCCAATAGCAGTTTCCTTCGGGATACCAACGGATTAACGGGTCGAATTGACAATCGAGCGGCTGCTTTTTCTGCTACACCTTCGTTTTCAGCTTGGCGCATTGGGCGCCAATGGCGTTTGGGTGCAGGTATTCGGTACAATTATTTCCATAACGAGCAATCGACCACAGGCGGTGCTGGCGACTTTTCCTCCACCTCTAGAAACCTATCTATAAACATGAATAGCGTTTATGCACTCGGTCGGCATTGGTCGGTGGGTGCTGGATTATCAAGCCAAAAAAGCTGGTTTGAGTTTTTTGACCCACCCTTTTCAACCACTTTGGATTTGGGATTGGAGTATAACCTTTTCCCATATCAAGATTTTTTTCGGAGGCGTTTGTTGATTGGGTACAGTTGGAGCAAGAACTTGAGCGAACCCTTGTTTTTCGCTGGTTTCAACAACCAGAATGGTCATTCCATTTCAGTGGTGTATGCCAAAGTAGGGAGCTGGGGTTATTTGGAGCTTGGTACAAGGTCTAAAGTAAACTTTGATTTCAACAACTGGACGCTGTTTTCTATTGGAGGCAACCTACGGGGAGGAATCAATTTGAGCAAAAACCTCTTTTTAACCCTTCAAGTAAGGGGTGATTGGGGCAATAAAGACTTCTCCATACTGGGTCTGGGTGGTACACCGGGGGTGCTTAGCAATCAAATTCGCTCAGGGAATTACGATTATCAAGTTGGGATATCGTACTTCTTTGGTTCTGGCTATCGGAATATCATCAATCCTCGTTTGGGTGGGCAGTTTTGATGAAAACCAATTTGAAGGTTTCGTTGTAATTTTCAGCCTTCAAATTTTGCTTTCCAATGAACTGTAAATTCCTTCTGCTTTATTTGGCCGCCGCACTTGGTTTGGCCGCTTGTGGTGCTGTGCATCCAAACATGGCTTTTGATGCCAATAGAGTGCCCGCAGCCCCTGATTATTCCAACATGGACAATTGGGCTGCGCACCCAGACAAATCTGACCCCGCTGATTTGTCGCCGGCCCCAACAAGCGTCTTGGACATGCAAAAGGATGCGCCAGTAGATGTAATATTCTTATATCCAACCACTTATACAGGCGATAGCCGCGACCAGCGCGAGTGGAATGCGAGTGTTTTAGATGCCAAAACAAACCGCAAGACCGACCAAAGCCCAATCCAATACCAAGCCTCCATTTTTAATGGCGTGGGCCGGGTATTTGCACCCCGATATCGGCAGGCGCATCTGCATGTGTTTTTTACAAAAAAGGATACGGTTGCTGCGCGTAAAGCGCTCAGCGTAGCTTATGAGGACACCAAAGCGGCATTTGACTATTACTTGAAACATTGGAACAACGGCCGCCCTTTCATCCTGGTTGGGCACAGTCAAGGCGCGCTCCACACCATGAACTTGATAAGGGAGAAGATAGAAGGCAAGGCCCTGGAACCCCAGCTCGTAGCGGCCTACATCGTTGGGTGGCCAGTGAAGACGAATTTTTTTAAAACCATGAAACCCTGCCAAACGCCGGAACAGACCGGGTGTTTTTGCACTTGGCGAACCTGGGAGCGCAACTTTGGGCTTCGCCGTGCCTTTGAAGAAGACGTGGTATGTACCAACCCGCTCACTTGGACGACTACTGAAAAAGCATATGCGCCCAAAACGCTCAACCGGGGCGGCGTGATTCGGCCGTTTGAAAAAATATACCCGCAGGTGACGGATGCCGAGGTGTACAAGGGAATCCTATTGGCGCGGAAACCAAAATTCAAGGGTAGTATTTTATTCCGCCGCAAGAATTACCACATCGGCGATTTGAACCTGTACTACATGAATGTTCGGGAGAACGCGCAGGTCAGGACGCAGGCTTTTTTGAGGAGATGAGAGGGGTTAGGGTTTAGGGTTCCAGAGCGGAGCTTCTAAACCCTAAACTACCAAACCCTAAACCAGTTTATTTCACTGGCGCGCACATCGGAATCGAGCCATCCGCTTTCCGGAAGGTGATTTTGCCCATTTCGACTACTTCGAAGCCCTCCTGTCCTTCTTTTATTTTGAGGCATTGATTGGGCTCCACGTTTTTCAAGGTGTGGGTAATGCCACTTGCTGGAAAGGCGATCACAATCTCATCGATTTTAGTGGCTTGGCCTATCCCAATTTCACGACGGAAAGGAGAGGAACCAAAGCTGCCGCCGGAGTTTAGTTCGCGATACACAATCCGTTCTTTGCCATTTTCATGGAATTTAACCATGATTTTGGCACCAATGGCAGCCCGATTGGATTTTGTCCCTTCCAATTTGAGGTAAATCCAATTGTTTGTATTTTGACCAGGGTTCAGGTAAAATGCACTCGGATACCCATCGCCCCGATATGCCCCCCCCATTTCCACATGGATATCCTGGTCGCCATCATTGTCAATATCAGCAATAGACACGCCGTGCCCCTTTTGCAAGTTTCCTGTCCGCGAAGCAGTGGTGGCATCTGCAAATTTTTTGCCTTCCAGGTTGATGAAAAGCTTGTTTGGCAACAACGATTGGTAGGCGGGGTTGCCGGTGGCCAGATAAAAATCCAGCCAACCATCATTGTTGAAGTCGCCAAAATTTGACCCCATTGAAAATGCAACTTTATTGATGCCCATGCTTGTGGTCACATTGCTAAAAGTGCCGTCTCGATTGTTCCGATAAATGATTGGTTTGCCCTCCATATCGTTGGAAACTTTGAGCGCTTCCTTGGCTGCGTAGAAGGAGAGGTCTTTGGTGAAATCATAGTTGCAGACAAAAATATCCAGCCAGCCGTCATTGTTGTAATCAAAAAACCAGGTTGGGAAACTGCGGTACTGTTCCTTGGCAAACCCCGCCTTTTCGGTTGCATTCTCAAATGCTAGCTTCCCGTTTACAAGTCCCAGGTTGCGTAGCAATAATTTGTGACCACTCATTGCAGAAATGAAAAGGTCAGGCCAGCCATTGTTGTCATAATCACCGGAGGTCACGCCTTTGGCAAAAACCCCGATTTCAAGTCCCCATTCTGTTGCTACGTTTTTGAAAGTACCATCCTTGTTGTTGATGTAAAACTCGCACAGATGGATGGTTTTAGAATCTTGGGTTTCGTTGCCGATGAAAAGGTCCAACCACCCGTCGTTGTTAAAATCGTTCCAAGTGGATGTTTGGGTTGGAAGGAACGAAAGCAGTCCGGCTTCAATGGTTACATCCGTGAACGTGCCATTGCCATTGTTCCGGAGCAGTGAATTGGGCTGGTCGCCAAAAGGTCCACCTTGACCTTGCCATGCTCCACGTAGCACCCAGATGTCCATAAACCCGTCATTGTTGTAGTCAGTTTGCTGAATATTGAGTCCACCGGTAATGGCATTCAGCCCGGTTTTTTCCGAGAGGTCGGAAAAAGTACCATCCCCGTTATTTTTGAAATAATGCATGGGATCGCTCAAATCCCAGGCAGAGGTCACAATGTCCAAATACCCATCGTTGTCAAAATCTTCAACAATACTGCCGCCTGCCCGGTTGTTTACCATGATTTTCAGGTCGGTTGCCATATCCGTAAAGGGCTGTACCGGATAGCCGGGCGCATCCAAGTCTGGGATGAGCCATTGTTTGGGTACACGTTGCGGGTATTCGCCGAGGGTCATGTAGGCGATGTTGAGGAGCCATTGTGCATCCAAATTATTGGGGTCTTCTTTTAAAAGGGATTCAAAAGTCTCTACCGCTTTTTGTGAACCTCGTTTTATTTGGTGGATACCCTTGCCTTGAAGTGGCATGATACAGGCACCTTCGTTGTGGCCTATTACGCAGTTTTCACGTTCACCTAAGCGCAGATAGGCGGTTCCCAGCCAGTAGAGGGCCTTTTTTCTTCCTTCTTTATCGGAGCCTGCTATCTCTAGCACCTTTTCCAGAATGTTCACCGCGCTCGCTTCGTCGCCGTATTGAAGGAAGGTGATTCCATACCTCACCAAATAGGTCAGGTGTTCGCTTGGGTCAGTCGTGGACTCCAAGAGAGCCTTATAATATTTCAGTTTTTCTTCGGCAGCATATTGGTTTTCATTGGTGTTGATTTTATCACGTACCCCTGCTAGAATGCCCAGCATTTTTTGATGGTTGTCAACCTGAGCGTTCTTGATATCCGGTACTTGATTACACGACAGGGTTGCCCCAATTATAAAAACCCCTATAAACCACAGGAATGTCGTTTTTTTTGAAGAGCCTGGATCAAAAGCTGAGAACATGAAATTAACGTATATTATGATATTGATGGTTGAATTCGACGCAAACTTACGAATCAACCTCCTAGGTTCGCAAAGTGGGATGGAACAATCTGCTCGATAAGCTATTCGCCCGACCGTAAATTCACGCTACCTTCGCGGCTTTAACCGCCGAAGCAATAGGCCTTGGCGGTTCAACCGCCAAGGCCTTGTCTTCTGGTAGCACTTTGCCCAACCAATTATCACCATCCAATTTTTATGGACGCGAACAGCCGCATCTACGTAGATTCTGAAATCGGAAAACTCAAAAAAGTCATCGTGCACCGCCCCGACGAGGGGATTGCCCGAATCACGCCCAAACGAGCCGAGGAACTGCTTTTCGACGACATCGTGCACCTGCCCAACATGCAAGACGAGCATGATATTTTTGTGAACGTGCTACGCGCTTTTGTGGGTAAGGAAAACGTGCTGGAAGTGGGTGATTTGCTCACCGAGAGCTGCCGGGTAGAGGAAAGTCGTTATGAAATCATCAATAAAATCGTTGATTTCGAGGAACTTCCCTACTCCTTTATCCCACGGCTTGCCAGTCTTTCGCCTGAACAATTAGCCGACACGCTCATCACCGGGTATCTCGAACCGGAAGACCGTATTCTCTTCGACCCTATCCCCAACCTCATTTTTACGCGCGACTTGGCCGTGACGGTAAAGGAGCATGTAATCATCACCAAAGCAGCCAAAGAAGCCCGATTCCGTGAGAACTTCCTGACACGGCTTATCTTTTCCAGCCACCCGGTTTTCCGCCGACTCAAGGCCGACGGTAAAACCATCAACCTCAACCGCGTTGACAAATTCCCGCCCAACAAACGTGGTGAAACCATCAGCATCGAAGGGGGCGACGTGATGATGTTCCACAAGGATTATCTTCTTATTGGCAACTCCGAGCGGACCAACAATTATGCGTTTGAGATGCTCAAAAACTACCTTTTTGAAAAGGGCATCATCAAAAACATCGTGCAGGTAAACATCCCCGCAGAGCGCACTTACATGCACATTGACACGATTTTCACGCAAATAAACCACAACCACGTGGTTGGCTACAAACCCATCGTTCAAGACGGTCTTGGCTCTTATGTGGATGTGCACCGGCATACGGGTGAGGAACTGGAGTACCCCAGCATCGTGGATTTCCTCAAGGCCGAAGTCAATCCCAAAATGGAGTTTATTTGGGCCGGCTTGGGCGAAACACCGTATCAGGAACGCGAACAATGGACCGATGGCTGCAATCTCGTAGCCCTCAAGCCAGGCGTGGCAATCACTTACGACCGCAACCCAGTAACCGAGAAAGCGTTCAAGGAGTTTGGCTACAAAGTAGTGGGCGCAGAGAAAATCCTCCGCGACATAGAAAACGGCAAGGTAGACCCTGAAAAAGTAGAAAATACCATCATCACCATACCTTCCAACGAACTCTCCCGTGCTCGGGGTGGCAGTCACTGCATGACTTGCCCTATTGAGCGGGAAGAGGTTTAATGAAGTGATGAATCGATAAGATGATGAAGTGATTTGATTCGTTCATATCGCTTCATCACCACATCATTTTATCACTACCTCATTTCACCCCTCATGTACACCTACGAAACACAAATCCGAGTCCGTTACGGAGAAACCGACCAGATGGGGTACCTGTATTATGGCCATTACGCCCAATATTATGAGGTAGGGCGTGTGGAGACCATCCGCTCGTTGGGCTTGACGTACAAGGAGTTGGAAGATGTGCACGGGATTTGGCTACCAGTGGTCAGCCTCGAAATGCGCTTTGTGCGCCCGGCCCACTACGACGACCTACTGACGGTTCGGTCCGAGATTCGAGACTTGCCCGATGAGCACATCACCTTTCACGTGGAAATTTTCAACGAAAAGAAAAAACTAGTAAACGCTGGAAGAGTGCGGCTCTGCTTTTTTGACGCAAAAACAAAGAAAGTGGTGCCCGCGCCGGAACATCTTTTGGAAAAGCTTAGATTATTTTTTGATGTATGATGTATGAACTATGATGTATGATGTATGAACTATGAGGTATAATCTGCGCTGTCACGCTCGGTGTTCATACATCATAGTTCATACATCATAGTTCATACATCATAGTTCATAGTTCTACTTCGCCCAAAGATTGTACTTCAAAATACAATAAATGGCCCGAAAACCATCCTTTGCCCCAATTTTCTTTCCTTCGGCATACGTGCGCCCATAATAGGAGATACCCACTTCATAAATGCGCACACCGGGCACTCGACTGATTTTTGCCGTCACTTCCGGTTCAAATCCAAAGCGTTTTTCACGCAGGGGGAGGCTTTTAATCATGTCTGCCCGGAACATTTTATAACAGGTTTCCATATCCGTCAGGTTCAGGTTGGTGAACATGTTGGAAAGATTGGTTAGAAACTTGTTGCCAATGCTGTGCCAGTAAAACAGGATGCGGTGTGGCCGCCCGCCCATGAAACGGGACCCAAAGACCACATCTGCAAAGCCATCCAGGATGGGGCGGAGCAGAATGTTGTATTCCTCCGGATTATATTCCAAATCCGCGTCTTGAATGATAATGTAGTCGCCCGAAGCATGTTGAATCCCCGTGTGCAAGGCTGCGCCTTTGCCTTGGTTGACCTCGTGTTTCAGGTAGCGGATGTTCAACTCTGGGTTGGCCGCCATGTAGCGTTGGATAGCGCCCTCCGTATCATCCTTCGAGCAATCGTTGGTGATAATGAGTTCTTTTTTGAATCCGCCAATTAGTTCCACGGCCTTCACTTTGTCCAGAATGCGGTGGATGGTGCGCTCTTCATTGTAGGCGGGGATGACGATCGAGAGGGTTTGGCTCATAATTTGCAGTAGTTCGGGCGGCGAAGGTAAGCAGGCTGTTGCGAGGAGCATGGACAACTTTTGAAAAGTTGCCAATTTGGTTCACGTTTTGCCGATTTGTGACATCCTCTGGTGCTTCGTTTGCTGGTTTTGGCGGTTTTGCGTCATTTCGAAATTTTAACCAAAAATACTCTCCGAAATGAAAACTTAATCCTCAAAAATCACGTTAGTATCCTCGTAATCAGTTATTTAACCCATTCCGATTTTCGTTCAAAAACTATTTTATCATGGCAGCACCCCGCATCAACAAATTCAGGCGCATCTGGCGCAGGTCCCCAAGACTAGCAGTTGTTTACCTCCGCAGAAAAGTTACCCGCCAAGCCAAACGTATTCTCCTTCCAAAGGATGAGTGGAATATCAACTGGTTAGGGGAGGAAATGAGACCTTTCAACAGTCTTCATGGTTGATTATCAGACGTTTAGACAGTAGAACATTACTCTGTTCATCATATTAAAGCGGCACAAGCGACTTTCATCAAGTCCTTTGAGCCGCTTTTTTTATTCCTGATTACCTTTGCGACTTTACCCGCCGTAGCCTTGGCGAAGGCGGGTGCGCCCACATTCACATAACCCCAGCGAAGGCGGGCACGTCCATACCCAAGAAAAATGAAAACACATTAAACAACCTTTAACATTTACCCGCCTAAGCTAAAACAAGGAGGGTTTACGCTGCATAAATTTTGGGAATAAAAGCATTTGCCCCAGCATCGGTTGGCAACATTGGAATCGGATTTGACACCCTGGGGCTTGCCCTCGAACACCCGGGCGACGAAGTCATCGCCCGCAAGAGCGATACCCCTGGCCTGCGTATCACAAAAATAACGGGCGCAGGCGGGAAATTGCCGTACGAACCTGAAAAAAACACTGCTGGCGTGGCCGTACTCCGGCTGCTCCAGCACCTTGGCGAGGCTGATCGGGGCATCGAGCTTGAAATCCACAAAAAAATGCCCATCAACAGCGGTTTGGGCAGTAGTGCCGCCAGTGCGGCTGCGGCCACCTTGGCGGTCAGTGAACTCCTGCGCACCGGAATGAGCAAACGCGAGCTTCTGCCCTTTGCCTGGGCAGGCGAACAAATTGCCTCTGGCGGACCACAGGGCGACAACATAGTGCCTTCCATGCTGGGCGGAATCGTGCTCATTCGCGACAATGACACCATGGATGTGCACAGGCTTCACGTGCCACGCGGACTTTACGTGGTGGTAGTACATCCAAAAATGGAGTTATTGACACGCGAAGCGCGGGCGGTCTTGAGCCCCGAGGTGTCTATGGAAAAGCACGTACGTCAAAGTGCCAATCTGGCGGCCTTCGTACTGGGCTTGTTCAATGGTGATTTGGGCCTGGTAGGCCGCAGCCTCCGCGACGAAATCGTGGAACCTCAACGGGCGGGCATGATCCCCGGTTTTTATGACGTACAGGAAGCCGCGATGCTGGAAGGAGCCTTAGGATGCAGTATTTCAGGAGCAGGACCCTCTGTTTTTGCCCTTTGCGCCAACAGTCTCATAGCGGAAAACACCAGTATCGCCATGCAAAAGGCCTTTGCGAAGCACAAACTGGAAAGCCAGATTTTTCTTTCGGCAGTGAATCAGGAAGGGGCGGTAATTTGTTGAGGGAAGGGCTAAAATGCCAAACGACGCAAGGGACTTCCCCCTGCGCCGTTAGCAATCTTCCTACCGTAATAGACTTAAACGAAGCGATTTTGAGGGTGTTTTGTCTGTTGTTTGTCCCTGTCTTTCGCTTTAGCGTATTATTTTCAGTTCTTGAGTGGTGCAAATGTCTGAAACCAACTTGATACTTGCATTAACATTTGTTAATTAAATTGGAAATTTTGCCAATTGCTGACGAATTCGACTGAGCGATTGGGGCGCGATGCCCAGATAATTGGCTATATGCCGGAGTGGCACGCGTGCAATGGTTTGTGGGAACCTCTCCGCAAATTTGAGGTAGCGGGTGGTGGCATCGTCATTAAACATTTCCCCCCGTTCGTTGTAAAGCCGCAGAATCAAGGTCTGCATGATTTTCAAAGTCAGGAAATTCCAGTTGGGGACCTGTTTCGATAAATAATCCAAATCCGCCTTTCCCCAGGTAAACAACAGACCGTCGGTCACCGCTTCCCAGCGATAGTCAATATTGGGACTTAACTCCTTATAATCTTCCAGAAACATCGTGAAATCGCCTTCGGCCGGAAGCCGAATCGTATTTTCCTTGCCCGTTTTATCCACAGCATAGACACGGAAAACCCCTTCCGCAACATAAGCCGCTTGATTGTCCTCATGGCCTTCTTTTGGAAAACGCTCCCCAGCCTTGAAGGAGAGCGGGGTGGTATGCGCTGCAATGACATCCAGATACTCCAACACAGAAGCATCGAAGTGCTTGGCCAAAGGCACAAGTTGTTCCAAAATTCTTGAAATTTCCATCAACTGCAAAATTGAGAAATCCTTTGGACTTAATTATCAAGCCAATATGAAATATTAAAATTGCGATTCAGTCAATGACACCCTTAAAACATTTATTGAC
>JALHPW010000088.1 GCA_022842255.1 Saprospiraceae bacterium
ATTGCCGGGGTGACTGCTCGACACCCGCCAAATACACCCAAACAACAAAATCAAACCCTTTAACCCCTTGATTGTCAAAGTTTTTCAAATTTATAAAATCATCTTGGATATGTCAATCAAACAGAAGTTTTCACGGGAGCACAAATCCGAAAAAGACCGCGCCGAAAACCGTAAATTCCTCCTCATCATTGTTGTGGCCACCGCAGCACTGATGACCCTGATGTACTTTGCGTTTCGGTAGGCTTGGGTTTGTTTGCTAAAATTGAAAGGCCGTTTCTGCAGTGCAGAAACGGCCTTTTTTAGTTGCTTAGGTCAATATTTACCGTCCGCGGCCGCGGCCACGATTGCCGCCGCCACTACCTCCACGGGTATTATTACTAGGCTTTTCTGTTTTTACATCGCCACCACGTTCGTCAAAACGGGGCTTCGGCTTGCGCTTGAAATCCTGTTTTTCGATACTCGACACCTCCAAAATAGAGGAAAAACGCCGCCGCATCTCATTGGCGATGTCCTGTTTGCTAGGCTTGTCGCCCACCGGTGCCGCGTTCTGTGGACGACGCTGCTCTGGGCGTGGCCCTTCTTCCCTCCGTGGACGGGAGTCAGGCCGATTTCCGCCAGATTGTGGCCGACGGTCGTCTCTACGGTCATCACGGCGCTCCCGGTTTGGGCCAAGGCTACGCTCGCGATTTTGGTCGCTGTTGCGTTCGCGGGGCTGATCGTTCCGTTCCCGGGGTTGATTGTTATTCCGTTCCCGAGGTTGCTCGTTCATTTCCCGACGCGGCGGACGAGGGTCGCGCGGTTCCCTGCGGTCGGGCATCGGAATCACATCTGCGGAAGGTTGCGGGCGTTGGTTTTCAGGCCGAGGCGGACGGGCTTCTCCACGGTTTTGTTGTCCATTGGAGCGGCCATTTCTTCCGTTTCGGTCGTTGCCCCGCTGATTTTTTTGTTGGCCGCGTGGCGCTGGCAGTGGTGGGGCCGTTAATTCAGCCACATACGGGTGTTCGGTTTCTACAGGCACCAACTGGCCAATAAGTTTCTGAATATCTTTGAGATACGGCAACTCCTCGCCTTCGCAGAATGAGTAAGCGATGCCACTCGCGCCGGCACGACCTGTACGTCCGATGCGGTGCACGTATGATTCCGGGATATTGGGCAGTTCAAAATTGATCACGTGCGAAAGTGCATCAATATCAATCCCACGCGCCGCGATATCAGTCGCCACCAATACTCGGTTGCAGCCATTTTTAAAGTTGTTCAGTGCTGCTACCCGGGCCGTTTGCGACTTGTTGCCGTGGATGGCCTCAGCACGGATGCCGGCTTTGGTCAGGTCGGCCGCAACCCGGTTGGCCCCGTGTTTGGTACGGGTAAACACCAGCGCCGATTTGATATCCGGGTCTTGCATCAAGTGAATCAGCAGGTTTTTCTTGTCGTGTTTGTTGACAAAAAACACTTTTTGCTGCACCAGTTCGGCCGTCGTGGCGGGTGGCGCAACGGCTACTTTTACGGGATCGACCAGAATAGAATCTGCCAAATTGGCGATTTCAGGGGGCATGGTGGCCGAGAAAAACAGCGTCTGGCGTTTGGTGGGCAATTTCGCGATCACCTTGCGCACATCGTGGATGAAACCCATATCGAGCATACGATCGGCCTCGTCGAGCACAAAAATGGACAAGCTGCGCAGGTCAACAAAGCCCTGGTTCATCAGGTCGAGCAATCGACCGGGGGTAGCGACCAGGATATCCGTACCGCGGCGCAGGGCATCGGTTTGGGGCGTTTGGCCCACACCGCCGAATACCACCATATTTCGGAGCTGGAGGTGCTTTCCGTAAGCCGAAAAACTTTCGCTGATTTGCAGCGCGAGCTCACGGGTTGGGGTCAAAATCAGGGCGCGAATCGGGCGGCGGGTACCTGTTCCCCCTACTGGAGTGGGGTATTTTGTGTGCAAAAGTTGCAACATCGGGAGCGCAAACGCGGCGGTTTTACCAGTACCGGTTTGGGCGCAGCCCAATAAATCATTACCTTCTAAAACGGGTGGAATGGCCTGTTCCTGAATGGGGGTAGGGCGTTCGTAGCCCTCGGCTTCGAGCGCGCGCAGAAGCGGCTCGATGAGCGATAAGTCGTTGAATGACATTGAATTGTTGTTGTCCGGTCTCGTGCGCGGCGAGCCAAGTGCGGCTCTTCAAGGGGCAAAGCGTGATGAATGTGGGGGACCGGTCAGGTCGGAACGGGAAACGAAAACAATACTAGGGGGTTTCGCTCGCGCACATCCAAAAAACGTCGTCGTCCAGGGCGGACAAACACCGGGTTGGTGTTCTAATACGGAACAAAGGTAGGGGAATTTTTGGAAATTAAACTTTTTGTGCCAAAATAGTATCCCGGAACTCCGGATTGGGGCTAAAAGCCTGTCCTCCACAATTTTTCAGCATCCCGCGCAAATGGGTGATTGGGTTGCCGACGAATCTTATCCAGTTCGAGCCGTATGGTCTTTTGGTCAGGGTTCGGCATGGCCATACGCGCCAAAAGTCCGAACCATTCCGCTTCCCGCCGATAAATACCCCCTTTTTCCAGGGCTAAAAAATCACGACTTGCAGCGGCGTAATTGCCTGAATTGAAGTAGGCGTGGGCCCGCAGGGACAAGGCATCCTGGGTTTCACCTTCTGGCAAGTTGGTCAATAAACGCACCGCTATCCTGTATTTTTTGTCAAAAAAAGCCTTGCTTGCCAACGCCAGGGTATCCTCATCGGCCTGCCCACGTACCCCAGAAAGACTTTCAGGAATCCGATAACTGGACATGGCCAGTTGACGCCGGTCTTGTGCTTTGGGAGCATCTTCAACCGGAATCTTTTCAGGGGTTTGCGCAATGGGAACCTGGACAGAAGGTGTGGTATCAACTGGCGAACCTTGCGGCAAAATGTGCGCAGGGGTTTCCGGCGTTTTTTTTGAGGTTTGTAAAATTCCATAGACCACGACAATCATGACGACCACCGCAGTCAGGATATATTTCCAGTTTTTTGCCCACCAACTTTGGCCCTCGCCGGGTGGAGCGCCCAATGTTTCAAACTGCTCCCGAATCTGGGACCTGAGCAGGTTCTCTGCCATGAGCTCCTGCATTTCCCATTCTGCGCGATGTGTTGCAACCGCCGCTTGAAGGGCTTCATCGTCCCGCATCGCGGTTTCAAATTGAGCTTTTAAGTCGGCGGGCAACTGGCCAAGGTTGTAGTCTTCGATATGCGAATACCAGTTATCTCCCGTATTCATGTATTAAATTTAAGTGCCTCCAAAAGATCTGGACGCTGTTGAATAACTTTTTTCAATTTTTCGCGGCAACTGTGCACTTCGTTGGCCGCGACCTGATCGCTGGAGTATCCCTGCATTTCCCGGATCTCGCGCATCGAATAATTTAATTGGAACAGTCCAATCAATTTTCGACAACGCTCCCCTACTTGTGTCATCAAGTTGGAAAGTATAATGCGCCTTTCTTCAGAAATTAAAATTTTTTCCGGGGAGCCTTGTTCGTCAGGTGTTGTTGAAAGCATTTCGACCGATTCAGTTGGTCTTTTTTTTCGCCGAAAAGCCACCCATTGCCAGCGGGCGATGCCGTGAAAATAAGTTTCCAGCGAGCTTTCTCCGCGGTAATTCCCTGTCCGAATTTGTCTTTCAAAAAGGATAAAGGATTCTTCGAACACATCTTTTCCATCTTGCTCACTCCCTCCCTGCACTTGTACGTATTTCAGCACCCATTTCATAAGTCGCGGGTTCTGAAAAAAATACTGAAGCGCTTGTCTCCGCTCGATTTCGCTGCCTTTTAGGGCGGAGACCAAATCCGTATCTTTAGGGTAAGAGATTTGCTTCATAAATAGATTGTGATACCTTGGTAGGTAATTAGAGGCGAAGGTAAAAAGGGGCGACCAAAGGGTTATGATTTTTCTGGGAACTGCACTAGGGGATAGAATTGGATAATCAAACCGCTTCGTTTGAATACTTGAAATCTAATTCGTTGTTTTTCACCTAAAATTCATTCAATATGCGAGTACCCTTGTTTCTTTTTTTTGTGCTTTTGGCGACGTTTTTGTTTGGGCAGTCGCCGGTAGATTCCTTGGCGATTGTCAAGCAGGTCGACAGCCTCGTTACATTGAACCGAGACTTGATGGGTAAAAGACAATTTGAGGAAGGCCTGGTGGTGATTGATCAGGCAGAGAATTTGGCTTTATCCGCGTTCGGCCGGGAAAGTGCCGCGTTCGGAGCCTGCAGGCATAATCATGCGCGGAGTTTACTCTTTTTGGAAAAATGGGAGGAAGCAGAGCTAATGTATAAGGAAGTGATAAGCATAAGAGCCAAAGTGCTGGGCAGGATGAATGCTGAATATGCCAGGAGTCTCCATGGTTTGGCAAACACATACATTGCCCGAGAGGACTATTCCAACGCTGAGCCTTTGTTATTTGAGGAGGCCGAAATCTGGGCCCATACGGTAGGCAAAGAAAGCCCGGACTATGCTAATGCCATAGAAGGCCTAGCATATTTGTACAATCAAAAAGGTGATTATGCCAATGCAGGGTCACTATATCAGGAGGTCTTAGATATTCGGGCTAAAAGTTTAGGCAAGGAACATCCGGAATACATGATGACATTAGTAAATCTGGCACAGATATACTCAATTTGCGACAATCATTCCAGAGCTGAATCGCTCTTTTTCGAAGCGATAGCGTCCTATGCCAAAATATATGGAAAGGAACACCCGAATTATATTTGGAGTATGAGGAATTTGGCTGTTCATTACCGAAAAAAAGGAGACTACGTCAATGCCGAGCTCTTGTATTTGAAGATCATAGAAATATTCAAAGTAGTAGCCAAAGATGATCCTTACTATGCGGTTTTACTGACCGACCTAGGAACTATTTATTTGGAGCAAGGGAATTATTCCAAAGCAGAATCTTTATATTTGGAAGCCCTAGAAATCCGGGCTAAAATACTGGGTAAAGAACACATCGATTATTTAGGCAGCCTAATCAATCTTGGCAACCTTTATCAAGGTAAAGATGAGTACGACAAGGCAGTGTCATACTATTTAGAAGCCAGGAATATTTTTGAAAACGTGTTGCATAATAAAGAACATCAATTTTATCACAATTGCCTTAAAAACCTGGGAAATAATTATATTGGGAAACATGAATATGACAAAGCCGAACTTTTGATATTGGAAGCAAATAATCTTCGGGCAAATGAAATTGGTGACACGCTTAATCTGGCTTTTATGAAGCAAGATCTGGCATATCTGTACCTTTGTAAGGGTAATTATGCCAAAGCTGAGGCGCTTTATTTTGAAGCAAAAGAGATTATTGCCAAAAGACTGGGTAAAGAGTGTCCAGATTATGAATTGTGTCTTTCGGGTTATGCTAAAACACAGCGAATGGACGCCGCTGCCCCAGTCCTGTTGGAACTTATCTACCTCGACCACCTTCTCATCAACCGGTCTGCCGCCTATTTGTCTGAAAATCAAATGTATGCATATATCCAAAAATTTACCCAACAGACAAACTTTTTCTATTCGTTTTTGTACACCCATCGTAGGCCGGAACTCCTTGGTCCTGCATACGACAATACGCTCTTTTTCAATGGATTCCTGCTTGAAAATGCCCGTCATCTTGCCAGTTCAATCAATCTAATCACTCCAGCCCTTCGGGATACTTTCGAGCTCTGGCAGGGCTGCCGTCGCAGACTTGCTGATGAATATGCAAAGCACATTTCAGAACGACGTTTGATGGCATCCGTGGAGGCAGAAGCTGAGGGTTATGAAAAAACGCTCACCCGCAATGTGTCCGCATTTGCTAAGGCTCGAAAACAACAGCATTGGAACGAAATACGCGATCGCCTCCATACGGGTGAAGCAGCCATTGAATTTATCCGTTTCCAATTTATCAAACCTGATGAAACAGACAGCGTCATGTACGCCGCCTTTGTGTTGCATCCCGATTGCCAAGAGCCGCAGTTTATCCCGCTATTTGAGGAAAAGCAACTCAATAACTTGGTGAAAAACAGCGGTGCTCGCAAGGCAGATTATGTCAACGGCGTTTATGGCAATCAAAAAACGACTGAAAAATCGCTGTACAAACTCCTCTGGCAGCCCCTCGAAAAAGATCTGGCTGGTATCCAGACCATCTACTTTTCCCCTTCCGGCTTACTACACCGCCTAAACCTGAACGCCATCCCCATCAACGACAAAGAAACCTTGTCCGACCGCTACCACCTGGTCGAACTGGGCAGCACGAGGCAACTCGTCATCTCCTCAGAATCGAAAAACAGCATAACAGATTCTGGTCAAGCCCTGCTCTTCGGTGGCGTCCAATACGACCTGAACAGCGACTCCATCGCCTCACAAAACATTGATATTGAGTCCAGTATAACAGGCGCGAGAGGCGACCTGAATTTTAGTTATACGGATTCCACAGACCGGGGCGGCACTTGGAATTACCTCAAATGGACGGAGAAAGAAGTGACGACACTTGAACCGATTTTACAATCCGCCCAGATTCAAACTACCGTCCGAAAAGGCTACACCGCTACCGAGGAGGCACTTAAATCCATCGGTTCCACCGGTACAAGATCGCCGCGTATCCTGCACATCGCCACGCACGGTTACTTTTTCCCCGACCCAAAAGAAAGCACCAAAGGTTCCGCTTCAGGCCTTGGAACCGAACCCGTTTTCAAATTATCCGACCACCCCATGATCCGCTCCGGCCTCATCCTCGCCGGCGGCAACCATGCCTGGAAATCGGGCAAACCTTACCGCGAAGGCATGGAAGACGGTATTCTCACGGCCTACGAAATCAGTCAGATGGACCTCTCCAACACCGAACTCGTGGTGCTCTCCGCCTGCGAAACCGGCCTGGGCGATATCCAGGGCAACGAAGGGGTGTACGGCCTACAGCGGGCGTTCAAAATCGCCGGGGCGAAGTACCTCATCATGTCGCTGTGGCAGGTGCCGGATTTTCAGACGCAGGAGTTGATGACGGCTTTTTACACGAATTGGCTGACTAAGCAAATGGCCATTCCCGATGCTTTTCGAGCAGCGCAGCAGGCTATGCGGGAGAAGTATGAGCATCCGTATTTCTGGGCAGGGTTTGTGCTCGTTGAGTGACCACCCTGCCTGCCGAGGCTTGGCAGGCGGGGGCGGCTAAAGCTGGGGGTGTTGTGGTGGAGAGAAGCGGTTATTCCTTTCCATCGAATTAATCTTTACCATATCAATAAACTATATTGATAGCTTGAAATACTTTCTTCTTTTTCTGTTCACGTTTCCGCTCGCCTCTTTTCTTTTTAGTCAATCACCGGTGGATTCCTTGGCGATTTTGCAGGTGGACAGCCTCATTCGGGTTTCTCGCGAGCTTACTGCTAAAAACGCCTTTGACAAGGCGCTTGAAGTGAACACATCTGCAGAAAAAATCGCCCTTGACCATCTAGGACGAGCGTCCGCAGCATATGGCAGTATTTGCCACAATTTTGGAAGGATTTTTTATTTTAGTGGTCGCTATCCGGAATCTGAAAAATGGTACTTAGACGCCATTTCCATCCGCGAAAAAGTATTGGGAAACCTGGATCCAGACTATGCATCCAGTTTGCACAACCTGGCCGCTACTTACAGGTACTTGGGGGCTTATGACAAGGCCGAGCCGCTTTATTTGAAGGCCTTGTTGATTCGTGAAAAAACAGTGGGCAAAATGCACCTTGATTACGCTGAAAATTTGGGGAACCTGGCAGCACTGTATCGGTACATGGGAGACTATGATAAAGCCGAATCGCTTTTTTGGGAAGCCAAAAACATTCGGGAAACATTATTGGGGAAAAACCATCCCAGTAATGGATGGGGCATACACAATTTGGCAAATCTGTACAGAACTATAGGCAATTATAAAAAATCCGAACCGCTTTTTCTGGAAGCCATTGCCATTTGGGAAAAAAGCCCAGGTAAAGAGTCCTCCAGTTATGCCTGGGGAATAAACAATCTCGCAAACCTGTATTTGGAAATGGGGGCCTACGATAAAGCCTTGCCCCTATTTTTAGAAGCCAAAGATGTTCGAGAAAAAAACGTTGGAAACACCCATCCTGACTATGCCTGGAGCTTGCAAAATTTGGCTAACTTATACCGGGACATGGGTGAATATGCAAAAGCGGAACCCCTATATCTGGAAGCAAATGCTATTTGGGAAAAAGCAATTGTTCGGATGCATCCGGATTTTGCAACAAATTTGAACAATCTGGCGACATTATACAGGAGTATGGGCGCCTATGATAAAGCGAAATCCCTCTGCCTGGAAGCAAAAGACATCCGGCAAAAAGTGCTGATCAAAGGACATCCGGATTATGCGCAAAGCCTGTATGACCTGGCCGTCTTATATCAGGATATGAGCGATGATCAAATGGCTGAGTCAACGTTCGATGAACTTGCCAAGGTAAATCAAACCATACTTGACCGCGCCTTGCACTTCCTTTCAGAGCAGGAAATGAATAATTACCTGAAAAAGTTTGAGTTGTGCCATGCCCAAACCCTATCCTTTGCTTGGCAAACCCATGGGAAAAGATCAGTCTCTACCTGTTACGACAACATCCTTTTTTATAAAGGATTGCTGCTCAATGTCACTGCCAAAATCAAATGGTTTGCACAAACCGATTCTTCAGCATCACAAAAAATCAGTCAGTTACATTCCTGTAAAAACCGGCTCGGAGCCCAGTATACCTTGCCCATATCCATGAGAGACAGCAGCAAAATGGCTGCCCTAGATATGCAGGCCAATGATCTGGAAAAAGAACTTGCGCGAACGGTTGCAGGCTATGCCGAGGCTGTTCGCCCGGTAGGATGGGAAGTAGTAAAACAACAATTAAAAACCGGAGAAGCAGCCATAGAGTATTTGCATTTTAAAGATCAACATAACAAGCAGACAAACAAAATCCTGTACGCCGCATTGATAATATGCCCACATTTTTCCAATCCGGTTTTTATTCCCCTGTTTGAAGAGAAGCAACTCGAATCCCTGCTGAGCAACGCTGGCGTGCGAAGATCGGATTATGTCAACGGTATTTATTCAATTCAACATACGACTGAAAAGTCACTTTACGATTTGGTTTGGCAGCCACTGGAAAATACTTTATCTGGCGTAAAAACGATTTATTTCTCTCCCTCAGGCTTGTTGCACCGCATCAATTTGGCGGCAATCCCGACTTCAGAAACGGAAAATCTGGGTGACCGTTTTCAATTCATCGAGTTGGGTAGCACTCGAAATTTGGTTGTTACAGGTGCTCAAAATTTCATTAAAAGCTACCATTCGGATGCCCTGCTTTTGGGCGGGATCCAATATGATGTGGATACAGCCGCTATCGGTGCGACCCAGGTTGATGTACAAAACAGCATGGCAAGCAACCGCGGCGCGTTGAGTTTTGAAAATGCCGACTCCACTTTCCGGGGCGGAACATGGACGTACTTGCCCTCGACGAAAAAGGAAATCAATTCAATTGCGCCGATTTTGAGCTCGGCTGGCTTGAAACCGACTACCCGGAGCGGCGTTTTGGCAACGGAGGAATTTTTCAAAAGTATCAGCTCGGGACAAGCCTCGCCGCGCATTTTGCACATTGCCACGCACGGCTATTTTTTCCCCGACCCGCACGAAGCCACCAAAGGCTCCGCGTCAGGCTCTGGGGCTGAACCCGTTTTCAAGTTGTCCGCCAATCCCATGATCCGCTCAGGCCTAATCCTCGCCGGCGGCAACCAGGCCTGGAAAACGGGCAAACCCTTCAAACCCGGCATGGAAGACGGCATCCTCACCGCCTACGAAATCAGCCAGATGGATCTTTCCAACACCGAACTCGTGGTGCTCTCCGCCTGCGAAACTGGCTTGGGCGACATTCAAGGCAATGAAGGTGTGTACGGCCTACAACGGGCCTTCAAAATAGCCGGGGCGAAGTACCTCATCATGTCGCTGTGGCAGGTACCGGATTTTCAGACGCAGGAGTTGATGACTACATTTTACGCCAATTGGCTACCCTCCGCCGCTGAAGCTATGGCGGGCAAGACCGAAAAACAACCCATTCCCGATGCGTTTCGGGCAGCGCAGCAGGCTATGCGGGTGAAATATGAGCATCCTTATTTCTGGGCGGGTTTTGTGCTGGTGGAGTGACTTCGGCGGCTAAAGCCGAGAATTTGTTGCCAAAGCAAATCGGGATTTCCGAGCTTCTTCAAGACTCCTTCCTTGCCTTCCCACGCCTCCAAGGTGACAAGCGCGAGATGCGATTGAAAGCGTTTTTAAAACGCTTTGACCAATCAAAACGCAAATTTATGGCTAACAATTAAGAGAATCATTACATATTGATATACAATAAATTATAAGGATTATTAGGCGATTATAACCTCTAATTCAGCGAGGTTATGGCTAACATATTTATGTATTTGTCTTTGCTGAGGAAAAGGTTCTGCAGGAGGTTTGTAATCGAATAACACAGGGTAATCCTGCCGCAGCTGTTTTTTTGACCTGAAATTTTTTTCCAGAAGCGGGTTATGCTTTCTCATTAGGGGGCACAAGGAGTTATTCATTCACTTCTAAAGCAGTTCAACCTATTATGAGCAATCACATCACCACCAAGCACGGCCTGCAAAAGGCCCCTCTCCTCACCCTGCTCCTCTTTTTTGCGATGCAGGTACTTTCTGCCCAACCATTCGTAACAACCTGGGAAGTATATGATAATCTTAAAGAAATCTTTATTCAAGGCTATGGAACAAATTACCAAATAGATTGGGAAGAGGTCGGAAATCCTGCCAACCATGGCACTGTTGTTGGAAATAATTTTGAGACCATTTATGTCCCGTCAGGAGGCACATACAAAGTCAGTATCAGCCCTGGCTCAGGATCATTTACTAGAATACGTATGCTTGATGCCGATGGGTTTTTCGCAGAGCGCCTGCTCAGTATTGAGCAATGGGGTTCGATACCCTGGAGTAACATGCAGTATGCTTTTTATGGTTGTGTTAACATGGTAAATAATGCGACCGATGTGCCGAACCTGTCGGCCGTAACCGATATGTCATATATGTTTTACTGGTGTCAATATTTCAACGGTGACTTAAGCGCTTGGAATACTTCCAATGTAACGGATATGAGTCTTATGTTCTACAACGCACATAATTTTAATGGCAATATAGGCACCTGGAATACCGCTAATGTTACCAAAATGCGTTTTATGTTTTACTGGGCCAGAGATTTTAATCAGGACATAGGAGGGTGGAATACCGCAAAAGTGACCAGTATGCAGTATATGTTTTATAACGCACAAAGTTTTAACCAGGACATTGGCAATTGGAATACAGCAATGGTAACGGATATGCTTGGGATGTTCCTATATGACCAACAATTCGATCAAAATCTCGGAAATTGGCAACTCTCCAGCGTTGTGGATGCAAGGTATATGTTAGAAATAAGTGGCATAAGTAGAGAGAACTACGACCAGACACTTATCGGCTGGAATGCCAACCCTGCTACCCCCGACGGACTTATATTTTCTGCATGGCCTGCCCGCTATTGCGAGGCAGAGGCCGCCCGAAACAATTTGATCAACGTAAAAGGTTGGACAATTTCGGATGATGGCCCTGTCTATTGCTGTGTGCCCCCTTCGTTCAGTGCTTGTCCAAACAACCCGATAACGGTAAACACAGCGCCTAACCAGTGCAATGCTGTAGTTACCTATACGATCCCGAATGCCGGATATCCCGCACCTTCCCTGAATTACACCTTTACAGGCGCAACAGTTGGCAGTGGCAGCGGCACGGGCAGCGGGGCCACTTTTAATAAAGGAAACACAACCGT
>JALHPW010000089.1 GCA_022842255.1 Saprospiraceae bacterium
ATACTGGTAATGGTTTTTCTACGGAGGTTTTTGACCCCGCCTTCAGCCACCATGGTTCCGGCTACGCCAGACGACAATACGTGGGTGGTACTCACCGGGAGTCCGTAGTAACTGCTTACCCCAATGGTAGCAGCGGCACAAAGCTCTGCACTTGCACCTTGTGCATAGGTCAAGTGGCTTTTGCCGATTTTTTCGCCGATGGTTACTACGATTCGTTTCCAGCCGACCATGGTGCCAAACCCAAGACATAGGGAAATCAGCACCACAGCCCAGGTTACCCGGAACTCGTAAGCGCCTTTCAGGCTTTTGATTTCTGCCTTTGCCACTTTGGCCACGTCGCCTTGAAGCACCTCCCCTTTTTCAGCGGATTCTATTTTACGATTAAAATTTTGAATCGCCTTGCGTACCGCGAATACCTCAGTCTTGTCAGTAGCATCGAAAGAATCGAGCTGAGCACTCATATTTCTGCACACCTCGGCCAATGGAGCGAGGTGTGTACTATCAGATGCAATGGCTTGATTAATAGTGGATTCAATTTTTTGAACGTGCATTTTGGCGGAGGCGGCATCAAAATTGGGTGCCAACGCAAACTGCATGGGCATAAAAGCAATTAGCACCACCAAAAGCAGCCCCACACCTTTTTGTCCGTCGTTGTTGCCGTGGAAATAACTTACCAGGGTGCAAGTCCCCACCAAAATTCCCCGAATCCACATCGGTGGTGCCTTTTTGGTTTCTTCGGGTGATTTAAAGATGGTCTTTGTTTTGATCAGGCTCCTTAACAGGAACATCAGCCCAATGGCAAGCGCAAAGCCAAACAAGGGCGAAACCAACAAAGACATGCCCACATCCTTGGCTTTGTCCCAGTTCGGGCCAGCACCGCCGTGCACACTAAAATAAGCAAAACCACCGCCCAAAAGCGCCCCAATCATGGTATGGGAGCTGGAGCAGGGAATCCCAAAATACCAGGTGCCGAGGTTCCAGGCAATGGCCGTGACCAGGATGGCGAGTACCATCGCGATGTTCTCGTTGAGCGGGATGGTCATCATGTCGTTGAGCGGCATGAGTTTCATCATACCCATCGCAACGGCAATACCGCCAAACATGGCACCGAGGAAGTTCCACAACCCGGACCAGATGACAGCAAAAACAGGCGGTAAAGTTTTGGTGTAGATGACGGTTGCTACAGCGTTGGCAGTATCGTGGAAACCATTGATGGCCTCAAAAGCACAGACCGCAAGCAAGCAAACAATAAGCAAGATGGACGCGTTCGTGGATAAATCCGCGATGAAACCCAGCATCATAGGATGGGAAATTTAGTAGTTCGTTAAATTTTGATTTTGGACAGCAAGATTTTGAATTCGTACGCTTTTTCAAAAGCAAACTGGCCAAAAATAAGCGAGGTTAGGAAACTCGTCGCAAAAGTAGAACGCGACCCACCAGGATTGGGGAAATCCAATATTAAGTTAGGGTTAAGTTTAGGATGAAGTGATGGAGTGATGAAGTGATGGGGTGATGATGTGATGGGGTGATGATGTGATTGCGTCGTGAGCGTAATGTTTGGGCATACCAACTTCGTACCTCGCACATCGAAATTCGTACTTCGCACCTCGCACATCGAAATTCGTACTTCGCACCTCGCACTTCGTAATTCGCACTTCCTCACTCCCCATTCAATATCGGAAGCAACACCTCCACCCGCGTACCCGAACGTTGGCCATTGGTGAGATCGGCTAAATCGTAAATTTGAATAAAGTTGTCTCCATCCCGCTTTTGGATCTGGTGTAGCAGGAGCAGGCGCTCATGGGTGATTTCCATGCCACGCGAACGGTGTTTCTGAAAACCGGCGCCGGCTTGAGCGGCGGCCTTTTCACGGCCCTTGTTGATGCCCACACCATCGTCTTCAATGATGCAGCGCAAGAGGTATTCATCGTCGGGCATGACCTCAAAGCGGATGGTGAGCCGGCCTTCCTGCCGGGGGCGCAGGCCGTGCTCGATGGCATTTTCGACAAAAGGCTGCACAATCATGGTAGGCACAAACAATTCGTCGAGCTCCTCGTTTTTGGGTGAAATGATTTGAAAATCAAGTCGGTCGCGGAAACGAAGCTTGCGGTTGATGTCCAAATAACGCTCCAGAAACTCGATTTCCTGCTCCAAAGACACTTCCTCCAACTCGGAATATTCCAACGTATGCCGCATCATTTTGGCAAACTTGGCGAGGTAAGACTCGGCTTCTGCGTTGCGGCCCGAAGTCACCAAACCTTGGATGGCATTCAGGGAATTGAACATGAAGTGCGGGTTCATCTGTGCCCGCAAGGCACGGAGCTGAAGCCCTGCCACCCGGAGTCTGGCCATCTGGCTTTCCTGTCGGCTGCGTTCGAGTTGGTGGCGTGCCTCGATTTCCTGCCGCTCGTTGTCGCGGAGGTTGCTGAAATGGGTTTGGTTGAGCTCTGTTACTTGCCGTTGCCACTCGAAGGCTTGTTTGAAATTGCCCGTATTCTCATAGAGTGAGGCGAGGCGTTGGCTCACCTGGGCCAGGTGGTAGAGATCGTTGCCTTGTTGGCCGATTTCCCAGGCGCGCAGGTAATGCCGCTCGGCTTCACGCGCATTTTCCAGTTGCACGTACAGCCCGGCACTCCAGCTTTCTATCTTGGAAAGGTTGGTAAAGTCGGATGGTTTGGCCGGCGGATCGTAGTCGGCAGCAGCCTGACCAAACAAGTTAAAGGCCTTGGGTGCATTGCCCGCCAGCGTCGCTAAAATACCCAAGTTGCTGAGTGCCAGTGTTTTAGCCTCAGCTTCTCCGGAACCGACTACATTGAGTGCTTTTTCAAAATGCAGCTGCGCGTGTTCGGCATCGTTCCGGGCAAGGGCGGCACGACCAGCATTCAGGTAATGCCAGGCAAGTCGCGGCCGAAGTTTGTATTTTTCGACAATGGGCAGGACACTTCGGTACGACTCCTGACTTTTGTCTTCTTCACCGAGGTATTCATATAACTCTCCCAAGCCACTGAGAATCAAGGTTTTGATGTACCAATCCTTGAGTGTGGCACTTTTTTCTTCCAAATCCAAAAAGTCTTTTTCAGCTTCCATCAGGCAATCGAGTGCCTTGCGTGGGTTGCCCAAAAGCAGGTAGAAAAACCCTTCCCGGCAGGTGACGTGGGCGCGAAGGCGGGGCGGTGCATCGTCGCCCAGGAAACGTTTGGCGCGTTCGATGGCATCTTCGGCGGCCGACCAATCGCGTTGGTTGAGGTGCGTGGCGGCGATGTCGGCCCAAGTTTCGGCCAGTGCCCATCCATCTGCCAGACTTTCTAGGATACTCACCGCGAGGCGGGCGTGCAACAACGATTGGTCGTAGCGATACCACTGGTTTTCCAAAAAGGCCGCACTGCGGTGGTAGGAAAGCCGAACGTCAAAGGGGCTGCGGGGCGTGAGCAAGCGGCCCAGTTCGGCAAGCGCGTAATTGGCCTGTTCAAAATCCGTGAACGCCCAGCGCGCCAGGTTGTCGCTCAAGCGGCGCAGGAGCGTCCCATCGTCAGCAGCAGAAGATTTAGTTTGGTTGGCGAGACTTTGCATGTGAAAGCAAAGTTAGGGGTAGTTGTTTGAATTGTTTGAGTTGTTTGATGAGTTTGAGTTGTTAGGGCCTATCAAACTCATCAAACAATTCAAACTCATAAAACAATTCAAACCCTTAACCAGCAACCGCCCCTTGTCCACGACCCAATTTTTCCATGACGTACAATTTATGGCTGCGCCCAATGGGCAAAGTCCGTCCGGCAATCTCCACTTCGGCGGCGGAGAAGGATTCGATTTTATCAATGGCCACCATAAACGAACGGTGGATGCGCAGGAAATTGTCGGAGCGCATCAAATCTTCGAGCTCGCCCAACTGGTAATGGGTATTGTAGGCTTTTGACTTCGTAACAATTGATACTGAATCTTTTAGGCTTTCTACAAACAGGATTTCATCCAGGTAAATCTTGACCGAGCGTTTGCTGACCGTAAAAAAGTAGTAGGGTCGCACCAGGTGTTCGGCGGGTTTTTGTACCACTGCATCGGCGTGGCGTTGGGGCTTGAGGAGTTTGTTTACAGCCTTGGTGTAGCGCGCAAACTCGATGGGTTTGAGGAGGTAATCGGTCACCTGCAATTCAAACCCATCCACCGCATATTGGTGGTAGGCCGAGGTGATAATCACCCTGGGCTGGTGCAGGAGCGTTTTGAGGAATTCCAGGCCATTGAGTTTGGGCAGGTTGATGTCGAGGAACATCACGTCCACAGGGTTTTGGCGCACCACATCGAGTGCCTTGATGGCATCGTAGCAAATGTGCGTGAGTTCCAAAAACGGCGTTTGGTTCACGTATTCGGCCAATATCTCGGCAGCCAAGGGTTCATCTTCGACGATGATGCACTTGAGCGGTTGCGGCAACTGGGCGTTTGGAAACGGGGAATTTGCTAACGATGTGGACATAAACAGTGCGTTTTACTCAAAAAATACCGCCGAAAAATAGCAAAAAATGCCGGAATTGGGGGAAAAGCTTTCGACCAAAGGAAGTATTCTAGTTACGATTTACGACTTGTGAGGTTTCGGTAGGAGGTTAAATCTGCAGCATTGCAGGCGGCGGCATCAATAACTGGGGGGCAAAAGTTGGCCAGGGAATCTGCCGCAGGTTGAATAAATTTGTGCGACTATACTCATTTACACCTAGCATCGAAACCTGTAAGGTTTGTCAAACCTTACAGGTTTTTATGCACCCAATTTACCTCTTTTCCAATAACTCTACTTGAGGGCGGTGACTAGAGCAAAGGCGAGTTGGGCGTTTTCCCTTATTAAATCAGTAAAAATGTGGCCATGAATTCGACTTATACATTCATCATTGCAATACTGGGTTTGCTTATATGGAACGGATGTCGAAAAGATATCGGGGCCGAACAGGCAATTCTAGCCCCTGCCAACCCCGCAACCACCTTGGCTGGCGACGATGTAAACATTTGCGATGATACCGCTGCCTTCAAGAGCATGGTGGACCTTCAGCCATTAGCACATCTTCAAAGCTGTTATTCATGCGCAGCAGTCAAGAAAGTGCTTGGATTGGGGGAGATTCCATGGAAAGGTAATTGTGAAGTGTATATTGCCGACTCTACGCTACAATTGAGATTTATGACATATTACCCATATTTTGATGAACTATTGCTGCGGGAATACCTCGCCGTTAGTTATATTCCTCTTCATATTGGCATCTACCCCATTTTCAATCATACCGATTGGTTGCAAGATCCAGAAAAAAGTTTTGGCACGTATAGTAGGATGTTAGATGACGGCGATGTTTCGGATGGATTTTGGGGAACTGACACGAATTGCAGCAGTTATCTTGAAATAACCCGACTTGATTTGGAAGACCGGGAAGTTGAGGGCAGGTTTGAGATACACCTGAAATTGAAGACACAAGGAACTGCTGGCATTTTATATTCCGAACGTATCAATTTCCTAAATGGTCGGTTCAAAGCCGATATAGAGCACTATTAAAGCGACTTTTAAGATACCGCAATTAGCTAAAAACTACCATCAACATGCTCAATGCTAGCAAAATAATGAAACAGATATTCGTCAGGCTTCTTTTTTGTGCCACCGTATCATCCGGTTTTGCGCAAGTACCAAACGGCAACTTTGAAAACTGGCAGACTGTTGACAGCATTGAGAACCCCGTATATTGGGAAACCAATAATTATTATGTTGGCTACACCCCGGTAGCCAAAACACTGGATGCGCTTCAAGGAACCTACTCCATGAAAGTCTCCAGCACAGCGAAGGATGTTTGGGGCAGCAACACCGGCGATGGATGTGCCCACGTCAAATTTGTTCCCACTGAAACCTATCAATACTTAACCGCATCGGTCAGAATTGACACCGTACAAACCAATGGAGAGGTGAGCATTCGCGTCAAACAATGGCTGCCTTCCAATGGTCTGTTTGAAAAAATTGGCTCCTGGAAAGTCACAACTGCGACCAACGGAGTCGTGCAAGTGGTGCTGCCCATTGAGCAAGTAGGCTTGGATACGCTTTTGATCGAAGTTTGGGCAAAGAATTTCTACGACCTATTTACCAATCCCGAATATACCGAGGTGATTATTGACAGTTTGCAACTGAAAACAACCCTTGCTGCGCAAGAAGCCACAAACCGTCCGTTCGGGGTGATTTTTCCAAATCCTGCAATAGAAGAATTAAATGTTCAATTACATCAAGCGTTCCAAAAGCCATCCACCTTACGGGTCATAGACTCCCAAGGAAGGATACTTCAATCATACGATTTTCCCGTGCTGTCAACCGCTTCAATCCATCTGGGGGATATACCGCCTGGGCACTATTTCTTGGAACTATTGGTACAGGGGCAATCGATTGGAATGGAACGCTTTGTAGTGGGCCAATAGAATCCACTCCCTTTACAATCTTTTACAACCCAAAAAGCACCCACCTACCCGCCCGCCCTACCTTTGGAGCAAACATATCAACATGACAAATCCATATCTGTCCGGGCTGGTTTTTCCACTGCTTTTATTACTGGTTTTTATCACGGCTTGCGGCGGACAATCCAACCCTACTCCTGTAGAAGGCAATCACCCTCCGTTACTGCCCAGCCCAGACGCCGGTGCGCAAATCGGCGAGTATGTGGTGCATATTTTTGAGGACAAAAAGGGCTGGCTCTGGTTTGGCACTTTGGGCAAGGGCGTTGCCTGTTATGATGGCCGTTCACTCACCTATTTCTCCATCCAGGAGGGTTTGGTTGGCGATGCGGTTACAACGATTGTGGAAGACCATGCGGGCAATATGTGGTTTGGCACACAGTCCGGGCTTTCCAAATACGATGGTAAAACATTTACCAACTTCACCACCAAAGACGGCCTGTGCAACGACCGGGTTTCGGACCTTCTGGTCGACAAGGACGGAAGCATCTGGATTGGCACCTGGGCGGGGGTTTGTCGATATAATGGGCTCTTTTTTAGCCAGTTCCCGCTTCCAATCCCGGAGCTTGATGTTCCCAGTTACCAAGCCACCGCCAACTGGGTCACCGAAATCATCGAAGACCGGGAAGGGAATATCTGGTTTGGGCGAAGTGGCTATGGTGCGTATAAATACGAACCGGTGTCCGGCAAGTTTACGGGGTTCACCAAAAAAGAAGGGCTTCCCTCCAATTGTGTGCAGGCCATTATGGAAGACACAAAGGGCAATATTTGGTTTGGGACCCGGATGGCAGAAAGAGACGATCCCGACCCCAAAAAAAGGCGAGGCGCAGGCGGGCTCAGCCGCTTTGATGGCAAAACGTTTCAGCACTTTCCAGCAGTGGAGGGCCTACACCACAACGATATCTATTCCATCGCTGAAGACCAAAAAGGGAACATTTGGATAGGCGCAACGGGGCTTGGCGTGTATTGCTACGATGGGGAATCCTTCAAAATCTTCAAAGGCACCAACCGGATGGATTTGACCTATAGCTATGGGGTACAAGATATTTTGGAAGACCGCAATGGCCAGCTTTGGTTTGGATTTTCAGGCGGGCTGTTTCGTTTGCTGGGCGATTCCATTGTGAATGTACCGGTAGGTGGCCCATGGAAGTAACTGCTTGATATTCAAAACAATACCATGGAATTGGCGGAATTGTAGGGCTCGCCTCTCCTATTGAGCAATCAATCTTATAAATCCTCCACCACGCCCCGAAATCCACGGCCAATCGGAATTGAGAACCCTCCAACATCTATGACTTCAGCGGTGAACGACTCAATTTTTTCCACCGAAACAATGAACGAGCGATGTACCCGCCGAAACAAGCGTGCCGGCAAAACCGCCTCGATTTCGTGGGTGCTCATTTTAGCTTGATGCTCTGCTCGGGTGGTGACCACCTTCACGTACTCCCGCTGACTCTCCACGAAAAGGATGTCCGAAAACTGGATTTTCACTTTCTTTTTTTGGGCATATAAAAAGATGTAGTCACGTTCAACAGGGGGTAACGGATTGGCCTTTTCTTCTTTTTTCACTTTTTGAACGGCGGTCAAAAAACGCTCGAAAGAAAAAGGCTTGAGCAAATAATCCGTCAAATTCAATTCAAAACCTTCCACCGCATATTGGTGATACGCCGTCGTGACAATGACCGCGGGCGGCTGGGCAAGCGTTTTCAAAAAATCCAAACCGCGCAATTTGGGCAAATGAATGTCCAAAAAAAGCAGGTCAACTGACTGCTCACGCAGAAAATCCGCAGCCAACAACGCATTTTTAAAACTGCCCACGAGTTCCAAAAAAGGCACGTTTTCGATATACCCCACCAACACCTTGACCGCCAAGGGCTCGTCCTCAATGACAATGCACTTCAATTTAGACATGGCTCGCAAGATTGATTTTCAAAAAAACGGTAAACTCCGTTTGGCCCTGTTCGAGGCTCAGTTCAAAATCTGCATACTGCAATTCAAGTTGTCGCCGCAGGTTCGACAAGCCAATGTTTTCCTTAATAACTGGTTCTTCGGTAGGCTCTTCGACCGAATTTTGAACCCAAAAAGACAAAAGCCCATCCTTGACCGACAGGCGAATCTTGACAAAGGGCTGCATGCGGGTCTCCGACGCTCCATGTTTGAACGCATTTTCGACAAGCGGGACGAGCAGCAGGGGCGGGATGGGCTGTTGTGGGTCGGGCAGATGCCATGAAAACTCAATGCGCAGGGATTCGTCGTACCTCAATTTTTCGAGCTCGAGGTAATCCGATATGATTTTGACCTCTTTTTCGATGGGAATGAACTGCCCGTTGGTTTGGTAAAGCATGAACCGCAAAATCTCGGAAAGCCGCAAAATCGAGTCAGGCGCTAATTCGGATTTATCCTTTGCCAGCGCGTAAATGTTGTTCAGGGTATTGAACAGGAAGTGCGGGTTCGTCTGCGATTTGAGGTAGTTGAGTTCAGCTGCCTGTTTTTCGATGAGCAGTTTTTGAGCGGTTTGTCTCAATTTGATGTGGCTGTAAAGGTGCTGAATAATGCCAAAAAACGCCGCAGAGCCAAGACCTATCCCTGCGTATACTGACAGCCCCTCGGTAAGTTCATATTTTTTCAATTCATAATAGACACCGGATTTTATCAAAATGGTCCGCCAGAGGCACAACCCAAACGGGTACAAAAGCAGGTGTCCAAACAGTAAAAAAGGCGCAATTAGCAGGCGTTTCCAATGAAAGCGCAAATAGGGCAGCGTCCGCTCGAACAGCAAAAAATTGACTGCGGTCAGGTAACTGGTTATCCAAAAGCTGTTCCACGAGGACTTCCAAAAGTCCGTATTGTCCGGTTGAACGAGCTCGCTAAAACGACAAAGCAGGTAATAGGTCAGCGCAATCCACAGGTAAAGCTTGACGCGCTCGGTAAGGATGGGCGGCTTTTTCGACTTTATGCTGTGCGTGTTGGTTGACATTTTTCTGCTGTTCGTTGACGATGGTCTGCCGTTTGTTGACAGCCGGTTGATTGCTTTTTTTAAGCCGATATGTTTGTTGAAAAATTCAAGTTTATGAACATTAAAAACATCATTTCGGTATTACTTTTATTGTTGGTCGCCCAACTCCATGCCCAAACGGAGCCCTTTGCGGGCAATTGGGAAACCTGGTTCATCCCTTCGGGAAAAACGTACCGCCTAGCACCGCCACCCGCCGGCAAAGCTGAAATTGAGGAAGTCCTCCTCCTGCAAAAGTCGCTCAACGCAGTGGATTTTGAGCAAATCGAATTTTGGAACGCCGGCAGCACGGGTTATCATTGGCAAAACTTGATGGACAAAATCTGGATGACCGATGCTTTGAAAAACGGCATTTTGGCCAATATGCTGCTCTCGGTTGCGGTATACGACGCGACCGTTGCGGCTTGGGATTCCAAATATTATCATCTTCGAAAGCGTCCTTTCGAGACCGACAAACGAATCCAATTGTACACGGTACGGCCCGAAAGCCCTTCCTTTCCGTGCGAAACTTCGGTGGCGGCAGGGGCAGCTTCGACCATCATCGCACATTTCTTTCCCGCTATGAAAGATTCGGTCGAGCGCATGGCGAAACGCGCCATGGATTCCCGGGTTGCAGCAGGGGTAGCTTTTCCGAGCGACACCCGTGCTGGTTTCGACTTGGGAAAAAAGATCGCAGAAGCTGAAATAGAACGCACCAAAGGTTTTTTGAACAACACACCCTGGGACGGAAAACTGCCTGAGCGCGCCGGAACCTGGAATGGGAAATTTGCCATGTTGCCCAACGCAGGCACCAGTAAAACAGTGGTTTTGCAAAGTGGAAACCAATTCCGTCCTGGGCCGCCGCCCGATTTTTCTCGGGATATGGAGGAGTTGAGAAACTTCAAACAAACACAGCGTTCTATGGCCAATGCGCTGCGATTCGACAACCAGGATGTGTGGGGCGAACTGACCAACAAGAAGATTTTTGAATACAATTTGCACCTAAATGCGCCCCGTGCAGCTCGGGTTTATGCAACCTGTGCCATCGGTTATTACGAAGGTTTTGTAGCAACCTGGGATGCAAAATATGCATATTGGGGCATACGGCCTGAACAACTGGACACTACTTTTCAACCACTTTTAGGAGGTAGCCCTCCGTTCCCCGGCTATCCATCGGGTCATGCTGCGGTGGGCAAGGTAACTGCTGATTTGCTCTGCTATTTTTTCCCGGCCGACCGAACAGCGATTCAAAAATTGGCAAAAGATGGAGCGGAATCTCGATTTCAAGGCGGTATCCATTTTCGCACAGACAACGAAGTAGCCTTGGTTTTGGGCGAAAAAGTAGCGTCGGCTATTGTTGAAAAATTGAAAATGGATGGCGCTGGACCTACTTTAGGGTTTGAAAAACAGAAAACAATCGGGAAAGCAAAACGATGAGTGCAGTAGGGCGGGCTTTTTAGTTGGAAAGGAAATCTATGTGGCCGTTGGCTGGCTTTGGAAACGGGTAAATGAACTGACAGTTTTTTTACGTTTAAAATCCATTCCCCATGGATTGGGCGGCTACTTTTGGTAAAATTTTCAACAGATGAAAGAAGTTCTTTTTACCGCCCTCTTGCTCCTTGCAACTGCACATCGCCTTTCTTCTCAAGCCCAACAGGCCAACTACTGGCCCCTCCAAGAAGGTGCTGCGCTCGATTTTTCCAACGGCCAGCCGCAACTGGTCCAACAGTGCGCCTTCTCGTCATTTGAGGCCTGCGGGGCCATTTGCGACGAGCAGGGGCAACTGCAACTCTACTCCAACGGCGGTGGTCGCGATAGCCCTGTTCAACCCAAGGGCACCATTTGGAACAAAAACCATACGGTATTGTACGATATGGGCAATACCGAAGGTGGAGGGTACAGCGCCATGCAAGGGGCAACCATCATTCCTGCACCGGGAAAACCCCACCACTATTATGTACTCACCATGGAGGAGGCTGAATTTGAGGCCAATGGTGGTGGGGTGCCCGGACAACCACTGGGACGCGGCTTTTCCGCATTTTTGGTGAATATGGAGGCCAATGGTGGATTGGGAGCGGTAGTAGAGTACCTCCATATGCTTTATGTGCCCGCTTATGAAGGCTTGTGCGCCATTCAACACCCCAACTGTCGCGACTATTGGGTGATAATTACTGACCAAAATACGAGCGAACTGTTGGTGTTTCCAATTACCCCGCAGGGTATCGGCGCAGCGCAACGCTTCAATTTATCCAGCCCTTTTGACCAGGTAAATGTAGCCGGGGCCGAAATCAGTGCCAGTCCGGATGGACAACACATACAAGCTGGGCGCTATTTATTCCGGTTTAATCCGCTTACCGGCGAACTCAGCCAAAAACGAAGACTTGCTACAGATTTG
>JALHPW010000090.1:0-2373 GCA_022842255.1 Saprospiraceae bacterium
TGCTCTTCCGATCTAGCCTGATGACCCAAACCACGTCCGGCCTTGAACCTGTTTTCAGAATCTCTTACCAGCGACGGCGCAAAGTGAATCCAAATGATAAAGATGTACGGGTAACATTTGTGGACGATACAGGCGATTCTTGGGAGGACTATTATGTTTTGCACCCGCCATTCCTGAATTGGCTCAAGGCAAAGGGCTATGACCCGACTACCGTGCAAAAACTACCGGAAGAGGAACTGGTGCAAATCATTGCACAATCTCCCTGGTATGGCGCTAGTGCCGCTGATGTGGATTGGATTAGTAAGGTCCACCTGCAAGGCAGGGTACAGCAGTGGGTAGATCACAGTATTAGCGTAACTGTCAATGTCCCAGAAGAGGCTACGGAAGAACTCATTGAAAAAATATACCTAACCGGCTGGCAATCCGGGTGCAAAGGCATGACCGTGTATCGTGAAGGCTCCCGCGACGGAGTGCTGATTAGCCATAAAAAGGAAGATGCCAAACCTGCATTTACAGAAACCGTAGCGCCCAAACGTCCTGCCACCTTGGATGCCGCGGTAGTCAATTTTATGAACAATGAAGAACGCTGGGTGGCGGTAATTGGTCTATATGACGGACGCCCATACGAGATTTTTACAGGTCGTGCGGAGGATTCATTTAGTATTTTGAGCAAAATATCTTCCGGTAAAGTAATAAAAGTCAAGGGAAAGGGACAAAACCAATATGACTTCCAGTACTTGGACAAAGACGGTTATAAAGTTACTATCGAAGGCTTGTCTAGGACTTTCAACAAAGAATTCTGGAACTATGCTCGATTGATTTCTGGTGTATTACGTCATGGCATGCCCCTAACGTACGTGGTAGATATGGTTGATAATCTGCACTTGGAAACAGCCTCCCTCAACAACTGGAAAAATGGGGTGGTGCGCGCGCTTCGCAAATTTGTGCAGGATGGTGCTACGCCCTCTCATAATACCTGCCCTTCTTGCCAAACCGAAGGACTGGTGTACCAAGAAGGCTGTCTGCATTGTAAAAATTGCGGTCATTCTGAATGTAATTGAAGAAGGGGCTCTCATTGCCGGTCCAACTCAAACACTCGGGTTGGCTCTGCACTCCATTTATCCGGCATACACTGGTAAAAAACTTTGGAGGTGTTGCACATCTGGAATTCAGCGACTTCCATAAAACCTTCCGTGTTTTTTAGCGTAAACTTGCGCAATTGCCCGCGCAAATCCCACTCATTTACCACTAGGCAATCGCTGAATTCGTCCTCGATTGGCGTGATTTCCCGACCATTGTACACCAGGAAATAGGGGCCTATCTTTACTAAGGTGCCCTCCGTGATGGCCAGCCGGTTATCGTCTTCCACCACTTGAAATAGATTCAAATAATCCTTGTGCTGCACCACGCTATCGATCAATGTCTTTAAAGGGAAAATGGTCAGGGTGGGAAAAGTGGTTTCGTAGTTTTCGGCCAAATCGTACCCAAAACCACCCAAAATATACGCTGTATCCTGGTCCATCGTGTAGCAAAAATTGGCCCCGGCAAATTGCTCGTCCACAAAAGGCGGGAAATAGCTCAATGGCAACACATAGGTTTTTTGGGCCTGGAAATCGAGGATCACCATATCGCAATTGTACACGGCCTCGGCTTCCGGGTTTTTGGCATCCAAAAATTTGCCGCCCACAATGACCCTGAAATGCCCGGAGTTGAAAGAAGCTTCGCCAAGGATGGGCGGAATCTCGGTGCCGGGAAGTTCATAAATCGTGGTGGAGTCGGAAAAACATACAAACTGCCCCCAGCCAGACATCGGCCCTAAAAGCCCAATCGTAAAGAGTAGAAGAATGCGCATAACGTATTGTTTTTGAGTGTGTTGTAATGATTAGCCCCATAGGTTTCAAAGGCCTATGGGGCTTACGGTAGGATGCTTATTCCCAAACCCAACAGGTTTTTCAACCCATGGGCTCGGGGATAAAATGGATGAAATGAAAAAGCTACAATTACGTAAGGTGTTGATCAATTGACCAGTACCAGAATGTTCTCCGAAACATTTACCGGACACTTGATAGAGTTTGAAACCAGGCAATAACGGTGCGCTTTTTCCAGGATAATCAGTGCCGTCGCCCGGTCGTCGTGACTAGCCAAGGTGATGATTGGATTTAGCATTACACCGGTAAATGCATATTTGCCATCTACGATTGCAACGGTACCACTGGCCTCGCATTCCAGTGAAACAGGCTGCATCTTAAACTTGTCGCAAAAGGACTGGTAGGTGTTCACATAACAACCCGCAATGGCGGCCAGAAAAAAGGTCTCCGGCGACCACACTCCAGCAATTCCATTGGGGAACTCTGGCGGGGTGGCACATTCCAC
>JALHPW010000090.1:2383-11821 GCA_022842255.1 Saprospiraceae bacterium
GAGGTCTCTACCTCCGCAGCGGTCATTTTGCAAATCCGGTTCTCGTTTTGCACCGCCTTTACCCGGTAATCAAATTGAATATCTTTGTTTGACATGGTAGGTTTTGTTTGTAATGGTTGCTGCAAAGGTGCGTCGACGGCACACGCCAATTCATGACGGCTGTCAGTAGGGGAGGGGATTTTTATCAGCAAGGCCAACAGGGTTAAACCGCTTTGCTAAACACCCTGCCACTCGGCACTTTGGCCCAATAGCGGGCGTCAAATGCCATGCAGATGTTGCGTAAAAAACCTTTGCCAAGCTCCGTGACCCGAACGCCGGAAGGCCCAATTTCGACAAGTCCATCAAGGATGGGCTCGGCCAACCTGGCCAAAATCACGTCCCGCTGGTCACCCGGCTGCCAATTGGTATGGTACCTACACATCAAATTCAAGATGTGCTGCCGTATGTTCAGGTCTTCCGCTGTCAGAATATGTCCGCGTAGGAGCGGCAACTGGCCCGCCGCCACCGCGTTTTGATACTCCGCCACCGTTTTGAGGTTTTGGGCAAAAGCACTAAAGGTATCTCCAATGGCTGAAGTGCCCAAGCCGATGCTCAGCGGGGTGAAGACGGGGGTGTACCCCATAAAATTGCGGTGAAGCTGACCGTTTTTGGCCGACTGAAACAGGGCGTCTTTTTCGAGCGAAAAATGGTCCATGCCCACGTCGTAGTACCCCAATGTTTCCAACAGGTTTTTCCCCAGTTCGTACAAGGCGCGTTTGTCGACCGGGTTGGGCAGGTCGTTTTCATCAAAGGCGCGTTGGCCGTTTTTCAACCAAGGCACATGGGCGTAACTGTAAAAAGCAATCCGGTCGGGCTTCAAATTGCCCACCAATTCCATGGTTCTGACAATATGCTGCTGGTTTTGAAAGGGCAAGCCATAAATGAGGTCGAAATTGACCGAATCGTACCCGATACTGCGAGCCGTTTGGGTCACAAATTCTACCTGTTCAATGGTTTGATAGCGGCGGATAACCCTTAAGATTTGCTCGTCCACATCTTGCACACCGATGCTGATGCGCCGAAAACCCAGTTCGTACAGTACCTCTAAATGCAATTCGGTGGTACTGGAGGGGTGGGCCTCAAAGCTGAATTCGTGCTCGGGTGCAATATCCACCGTAGCAAAAATGGCTTCCAGGAGTTGCCGCAAATTGTCCGGATGGAAAAACGTGGGGGTGCCGCCACCTAGGTGTAGTTCGGTCAAAATTGGCCGACCCGGCAAGCGGTCCAGATACATCTTCCATTCGGCCAAAACAGCCTGGATATAAGGTGATTCCAGGGCATGATTGGTAGTGATGTGTTTGTTGCAGCCACAATAGGTACACAGTTTTTCACAAAACGGCAGGTGGATGTACAGGCTCAAATGCCGGTCGCGCTCAAATACCTTGACCACGTGACTAGTCCATTCGGCTTCCGTGAGATGGTCCGATTCCCAGTAGGGTACCGTGGGATAGCTGGTGTAACGTGGGGCTGGCGTATCGTATTTTTCGAGTAATGATTGCATGGTCGAGGCATTTATCACTTGGAGAATCGTTTGAAATATTCCCGCCAGCCAATCATTTTCTCCTGTTCCTCGTCCCAGAGTTTGTTAAAAATGCAGCGCAGGCTTTGGGTGAACGTGAGGCTGTTGGCTACCTGGTCAAAAACCGGGTTCTCGTGGTGGCAGCGGGCGAGTTCGTAGTTGGGTACCAAGGAGTTGAGGTGGTGTATGTGGTGGTAACCGATATTGCCCGAGAGCCAGTGGAAAAGCCGGGGCAACTTGTAGTAAGAACTCCCTTGAATGGAGGCCCGCAAATAGCTCCATTGCTCTTTCCAAGCTTTGTAGGTGAACTCGTGCTGGTGTTGCACGTAAAAAAACCAGATGGCAATGGTGCCAAACGCCGCAATAATTGGGAAATGAACCCGGGTAAAGGCTTCCCAGCCCAGGAAGTAAATAAGCGTCCCATGGATGGCCAGCAGGAAGACATTGTTCCAGATCAGCGAACGGTTGGCGAGTTCCCAGCCTTTCAGCCGGATGATAGGGAAGCGGTTGTTGTAAAAAATATACATCAGCGGGCCCAAGAGGAACAACACAGGCGCGCTTCTGAAAAGCATGTATTTGAGCTTTTGCGGACGGCTCAATGCCTGAAATTCCTTGACGGTCAAGGTGTTGATGTCGCCGATATCCCGGTTTTGGTCCAGTATCCCGTTGTGGCCATGGTGGTAATTGTGGTTTTTTGCCCAATACTTGTACGGGATGAAGGTTAAAAAACTACAGGCCGAACCAATGATATTGTTCAACCTCCGCGAAGCGGTGAACGACTGGTGGCCGCAATCGTGTTGTATGATAAAAATCCGGACTAGGAAAAAGGCGTTGACGATTGCCAGCCCAATGGTGAGCCAAATGGATACGTCGCGGTAAACATACATGGCTACCCAAATCGCAAGGAAAGGCAAAAAAGAATTGAGGATTTGGATGCTGGCTTTCCAGTTGTTGGGGAGTTGATATCGCTTGACGATGGCCGGTAATTGTTCGTAAAGATGAGCGTCTGATTGTTGCATGTTGAATCCAGTTATACTTCGTCCTCCGCGTACCATTCCGCAAAAGAGCTTTCCGTTTCAGAGAGTTTGATGCTCCACAACGCTACGCCAGGGGGCAACTGGGGGCGAATGCTTTGCACACAGATTGAAATCAGGTTTTCACAGGTGGGCTGAAATGGAAGTGCTACCACTTTCCCAAAATGAAAGTCCAGCGCCTCCAATACCTCGGGCGCAACTGTTTCGGGCAGCACCAATGCGTGGTCGTAAAGATTGATAAATGATTCGTTTACAACGGTTTTTAAGGTTTTGAAATCCATGACCATCCCGTTTTTGGGATGCCCCGCCTGTACCAGCGGTTCTCCACGGACGCAGACTTCAAGTTTGAAAGAATGGCCATGGATATGCCGACACGCCCCGTCGTATCCCGGCAGGGCGTGTGCCATTTCGAATGTCAATATTTTGGTGAGTCGGATGCGCACGTTCCTATCTTTTCTGTTCCTTTAAAATGATAAGCAGGGCGGCCAAAAAGACCAGGTTTTTCACGATGTACTGTCCGACGATGGTAAAACCATAAGGCGCATGTGAAAAGGAGACCTCCGGGAAAAAGAATAGTGGCATGAACGTGAAGATCATGTGCACCACGGCCAGTTGTGCGCCCAATTTGACGAAGCGCCCGCTGAGGAAAATCACGCCTATACCCACCTCCCAAATCGCCAACAACAAGAGGTTGACATCGTCGGGGATAAGGCCAAAAGTCAAAATCCGAATGGTGTCTTTGGCCAGGGTTTCTGCCGGACTCAGTCCGTTAAAAAACTTCAGTATGCCAAACCAAAAGTAGTTGATGCCTATTGCCCAGCGCAACAGCCGGGTGGAATGCGCATACAAAATGGTGGGAAGGATAGTGCCCAGGTTCATGTCAATAGGGAAGGTTTTATAACAAATTCCAGAGTGGGTTATTCTTCTGCAGCTTGGCCTTTCACAAAAGTGGAATACACATACACTACGGTATTTGAATCGTCGAAGGCGCTGTAAATCAGTGGTTTGACGTCGTCCCATTTCAAACCCCCAACCCCAGTGGCGAGGCGTGGTAAGGCCACCGATTTAAGGCCCTCTTCTTGTATAATCTTTTTCAGTTCGCGCAGGGTATGTCCAACGTTTTGCAAACTGGCAGCACCACCGTGGCCGCCGTGACCGTGTCCGCTGGGTGGTTCCTGGGTGAGCAGGTTGACGATTCGTTTGCCTTCAGCGCCCGACCACACCCAGGCGCCGCCGGGTTTGGGATTGGTTTGATGGCACCAATGGCGAAAATCCTTGACCATGGAAGGAAAGTCTTGACGCAGGCTGAGGGCAAGTCCGTTCTCAAAGTGGTCATGTGGCGCAACGCCGTGTGCAATGGCTTGGGCTTTGGACAACATGATGTCGCCGCTAACTTCTTTTATCATGAGTAATGGTTTTAAATTTGACTGCAAGGTGTCGGTATTGGCCCTGTAAGCCAGATGATGGCCGTTTGGGTAAGGGGTGATTTATGTCACCCACCAAAATCATTTTGGGGTCTGACACCGATCATTTTCGTGTGGCCGCATGCCATGCACCTTTGCAGTACAAAGTCTTAGGAAACTAACTTTTTACCATATCACTTTTAAAAAGGAGGCTACTATGTCACTCATCAAATGGAATCCGGAAACAAGCTTTTTCCCCTCCCTCTCCACTTGGATGGATGATTTTTTCCCTGAAAACGGTTTTAAACCAGCCGTAAAAGGCATTTCGACCCCAGCGGTGAACGTCACAGAAAGCAAAAGTGCGTTCAAGCTGAACATCGCAGCTCCAGGGTTCAAAAAAGAAGACTTCAAGTTGGAGGTCAAAAACGACCATCTGACCATCTCCGGTGAGTCGAGTGCGGAAAAAGAAGACAAGGACGAGACCTTTACCCGCCGGGAATACGCCTACAGCACGTTCTCACGCTCGTTTGGCTTGCCCGAAAACGTAAAAAGCGATGAAATCACCGCACAATATGCCGACGGGGTGCTGAAGGTGACGCTGCCAAAGAAAAAAGCAGATGAAAAGCCGGTGCAACAGATTTCGGTGAAATAAGAGTTCAGGAACATTTTTACCTTTAGCGGGCCGCCCTCCGGGTGGCCTGCTTTTTTTGACCTCTGTTGAAAAGAAACGATAACAAATGGATATAGCCTTCCCCTGCCTATGACTCAAATTCCTCCTACCCCCATTCGGCAAGTTTTTTTAATCCTGCTTATGGCAGGCATATTTGGGGTGCTATTTTGGAACCTTCACTTCTTTGTGCCCTCCTTGTTGGGCGCCTACACCTTGTACGTCTTATTGCGGGGCCCATTGTTTTTTCTAACCGAACGTTGGAAATGGCCCATGAAAGTTGCCTCAGCCGTCTTGCTGCTGCTTTCTTTTATCGTCTTGCTATTGCCATTCAACTGGCTGTTTGTGGTGCTGCAAGGACGCGTGGTGTCTCTTTTTCAAAACTCCGACCAGCTCCGCCAGAACGCAGAAGCAATTGTACGATCCATAGAAGCCAAATACAGTGTTTCGCTACTTACCCCCGACAATATGAACAACCTTAGTAATTGGGTAGTAGGGGCGGCGCAGGGCGTGGTAGGGGCCACCGTGAACGGCTTGGGGCTGCTGCTTGCCACCTATCTGATCCTTTGGTTTATGCTCACGGAAGGTAAAAAGATGGAACGCTCGTTTTTCGACTGGATACCGCTCCGACACGAAAACGTGACGTTTGTCCGCAAACAACTCAACGATATGGTGTGGGGCAATGCCATTGGTATCCCGCTCATGGGATTGGTGCAGGGTTTCGCTGGTTTCGTGATGTACTGGTTGTTGGGCGTAAAAGACCCTTGGTTGTGGTTTGCGCTGACCTTCGTGTGCAGTATGATGCCCGTGGTGGGTGTGGCCCTGGCTTATGTGCCCCTTTCGCTTATTCTCTTGGCAGAAGGAGCAGAAGGCAAAGCGCTGTTTATCCTGCTCTATGGCACGTTTGTGGTAGGTTCGGTAGACAATATCGCACGGATGTGGTTGATGAAAAAGATTAGCCACACACATCCGCTTATCACGCTCTTTGGGGTGGTGGTAGGCCTACAACTCTTTGGTTTTATTGGTTTTGTGTTTGGGCCAATCCTAATCTCACTCTTTATTTTGTTGCTCCATATTTATCATAAGGAATTTCATCAGGTTGGTTAACGGGTCATTCGTCATTTGGGTCATTTGGGTCATTAGGGTCATTAGTTATGGGCGTAAACACCTTATCTTATTCGACAACAAATGACCCTAATGACGAATGACCCAAATGACGAATGACCCTAATGACCCAAATGACGAAATGACCCCAATGACAACTTTACCTACCTCCTCAAGCCAGCAAAGTAAAACTGGACACCCAGCGACAACGCAATTTGGTTGGTTTTGGTAGTCGTGGTGGTTTTGACCCCGGCAACGTCGATGTCAAACTTGCTGCGGGCATAATTGTATTTCACCAGCGCTTCCAAGCCGATGGCATCATTTGAAAAAATGGTAAAGCCCGGGCCTACCCCAACTGCCAGGATATTGGTATTGATATTCTGATTCTCGCCTGCAATGGTCAGGTTGTCGGAAGAGTTGCCAAACCCAAAGTTGCCCTGCAAGAAGAACGCTTTGTCGTCGAATGGCATGTAAAAGCGCGCAAACGGACCAAAAAGCAGGTCGCTGTCCTTGGTTTTAGCCTCTCCCTGACGGGTTTCGCTGCTGGAGGTGTAATCCAGGCCTATACCCAGCGTGAAATTGTTCGCCAAAAAATAACCGATGTACGGCGATACGTTCCATTGGGTGTTTTGTGGGTTTTCATCCGATTCGGTCGGAACTTGCCCCGAATAGGAGATTTTGGAGCTGTTGGTCCCAAAACCCACGGCTGAACCCAGCATAAAACGCCCGCGGTCCGTAAATTGTGCCTGGACCAAGGCTGACAGCATGACTGAAAAAAAGAGTGTCGAAAGCACTTTTGAGATTTTCATGATGTGATGATTTTGTGAACTGATACACAAAACTCACATCCTCCAACTTGGGTCGAAATGACCGGGGTCAATTGTTAAAGTGATTTTGGGCAATCTTCAATATGGCAGGCTCCCGAGGGCTTTTTGATCGTTTTTATTTTGCTTTTTGTCAAAATCACCCCATTTACTGAGGTAAATCATTGGTATAGGGGAGCTTGTTGCGCCAGATTTGTGACCTCATTCAGCCAAACAAAGTACCTGGAAAATGAAAAAATACCTTGCCTCCAATCGTCTCCCGGTCCATCCTCCCTGGCTATGGGTACTCAAAACCCTGTTGTTGCTCTTGGGCATTTGTGCGCTGATTTCGGGTTCCATGCTGATGCTCGACCCCAGTGGCAAAAGCATTCAATTCCCGGCGGGTTATCTGGATGGAAGCCCTTTTTCCAGTTATTTTATCCCTGGTTTTTTGCTCAGTGTTTTTATTGGATTACTTTCGCTGTCCGCTTGGTTCTCGCTTTGGAAAACACCCAAAATGGCCTTGCTTGAACGACTCAACCCGTTTCAAGGCAAGCATTGGGCCTGGACCCTGGCACTGATGAGCGGCATCAGCCTGGTTATTTGGATTTTGGTTCAGATGCTGATGGTGCCCTATTTTTTCCTTCAACCCACACTGCTGTTGTGGGGGTTGACGATTGTTTTGCTTTGTTTTGCGCCCGGTGTTCGGGCATTTTACACACACAGGGGATAGTAGAGCTTCACACCAGCGTAGCTGTGTGCATGCTCAGAAATTGTTGGTCACTTGAAGGGTTTCCTTTCAAGCATGTACGTTATTTGGGCCCTTGTGTCTTATGGATTTATTCAACCGCTCTATCCTCCACCTAGACCTCGACGCTTTTTTCGTCGCGGTAGAACTCCTGCGCAACGACTGCCTGCGCGGCAAACCACTGATCATCGGCGGCAGCAGCAACCGGGGTGTGGTAGCCTCCTGTAGTTATGAAGCCCGGGCTTTTGGGGTGCGCTCCGCCATGCCCATGCGGCAGGCCCTGCAACTGTGCCCCGATGCCCAGGTGTTGAAAGGGGACATGGAAACCTATTCCAAACACTCCGCCCTGGTGCGCGAAGTCATCGAAGCGCAGGCCCCGCTGTACGAACAGGCTTCCATCGACGAATTCTACCTCGACCTGACGGGTATGGACAAATACATCGGTTGCTGGAAATGGAGCACCGAACTGCGTCAGCGCATCATCAAAGAGACCGGCCTGCCCTTGTCGCTGGGGCTTTCGGTGAATAAAACCGTGTCGAAAGTAGGCACGGGAGAAGCCAAACCCAATGGCGCAAAATTGATCCAGGCAGGAACAGAAAAAGGGTTTCTCGCGCCTTTGCCGGTGGGTAAAATCCCTTCGATTGGGCGTGAAACCGAACGCCGACTTTCGCTGATGGGTGTACGTACCTGCCGGGTGCTGAGCGAAGTACCCCCGCGGCTCCTGCAGCGGGAATTTGGCAAACACGGACTCATGATGTGGAAAAAAGCCAACGGCGAAGACGACAGCCCCGTCGTGCCTTACCGCGAACAAGATTCCATTTCCTCCGAACGCACCTTCCACGCCGATACCATCGAAATGCGCTTCCTACAGGATGAAATCCGGAAACAAACGGCCCAACTGGCCTACCAACTGCGCGCACTCGGAAAACTCACCGCCTGTGTGACCGTCAAACTGCGTTATGCCGATTTCAATACCTTCACCAAACAGGCCCGCATCACCTACACGGCCCAAGACGGCCCCCTGGTGGAGCACACCCTGAACCTGTTCGAACGCCTCTACGAACGCCGTCAAGCCATCCGTCTCGTGGGCGTGCGCTTCAGCGAACTGGTACAAGGCTCCAGCCAGCTCAACCTCTTCGACGATACCGAAAAAGAATCGCGGCTGTTGGAGGCGATGGACAAGATTCGGGACCGGTTTGGGAAGGGCGCGGTGGGGCGGGGTGGTAAAATGGGCAAATAGCCTTTACAATCCCACAAAATACTGCACCAACTCATGCTCCGCATGCACCGGCTGTTCCTGTCTTTCTGCCTGGGCAGGGATGGTGCCCTGAAGCACAAACTGTAAAACGGACTCGGTAATGTGCGCGGTACCTAAGTGATGACCACCTTCTTTGGGACTATACAAATGGCTCCCCGGCCAAAAATCATGGTAACGGCGCGATTCGGCATACGGCGTCACCGGGTCGCCGGGGTCGTGCACCAAAAGTCCCTCGATGTGTGGGAAGGATGCTGTCATCATGGCAAAATCAAAAGAATCAACCGTGCGGCCAATGCGTTTTTCAAACCCGCGCACCATACGCCAGTACAAGGGCGACCAGAGCCCCAACGTCTGTTGATATTCCCGGAACACACGCGGCGCAAAACTGAAGGAGGCCATGATGACCATACGGTTCGGGTGCAAGCGGCGGGGCAAATCTTTCAAGGCATACACACTGCTGCTGCCCCCAAAAGAATGCCCGACGATGGCTTCGGCCGGACCATAGTCTTCCAGTAAGCCGCGTATAATGGCAGCATTCAAGGGGATATTCAAGGTGCCTGCGGGCGACAAACCGTGCCCTGGTGGGTCATAGGCCAACACCCGGTACCCCGCCTCCAGCAAACCCGGGACGAAATGACGCCAACGGCCAGCATTGTAGGCCCAACCATAACTCAGCAATACCAAAGGCGCGTGTTCGGGGCCCCAGTGATATTCCACCACCTGTTGGCCAGCTACTTCCCGCCGAAGCTGCCGTGCGGTATTCAGGAACGCGCGTTCTTTGGGACGCACACGCGGTTTGGGCGGCTTGGAAAAAATGTACACGGCCAATTTAGTGGCTTGTTTGGGCGCCAACAAGGACAATA
>JALHPW010000091.1 GCA_022842255.1 Saprospiraceae bacterium
CACATTTGAAACATCCTGCCTTTGTCCGGTGAATACCTACCGGTCCTTATTCATTTCACCATTCAACCCACTCCGCGTCGGTCCATGTACCTCAACGCGCACTCCTTTTTTAGCCTGCGCTACGGCACGCTTTCGCCCCAACAACTGGTGGAGGCCGCTGCGGCGCATCGGGTGAAAACCCTGGTGCTGACGGACATCAACAACACGTCCGCAGCGCTTGATTTTGTGCGCGCTTGCAAGAACAAAGGCATCAAACCGGTTTTGGGCATCGAGTTTCGCGATGAAAAACACGGCTTTTTGTTTGCCGGGATTGCCAGAAACAACAAGGGTTGGGCCAACCTCTGCGCTTTTTTGACCGAGCATTCCCTGGGCGGAAAAGCCCTGCCCGCTGTGCCGCCGCCCATGGACGACGTGTTCATCGTGTACGAACGCGAGGTAAAGCCCCTGGAGATGTTCCGCCCCAACGAATTGCTCGGTATTCGTCCTGGAGATGCCAACAAACTGGTGTTTTCCAACTGGCGGCGTTACCCGGAACGGCTCGTGGTGTGGCAACCCATCACTTTTCTGGATGTGGAAGGACTCCGGCTGCACAAACTGCTGCGCGCGATGGATGCCAATACGCTGGTGACCAAACTGGAGGGCGTTCCGCAGGCCCAAGCTGACGAGTTTTTTTGGGCAGAAACGGAGCTGCTGGCACCTTTTCAAAACCAGCCCAAGGTGTTGCAAAACACCACCCGGGTACTGGAAGCCTGCTCCATCCAATTTGAAACGGGCCTGCAACTCAACCGCCGCAGCTTCATGGGCACGAAACAGGGCGATTTCAATCTGCTCAGCAAGCTGGCCAAAAACGGCTGCCACCGTCGCTACGGCCCCCACCACCGTCGCGCACAGGAGCGCGTGCGCAAGGAACTGAAGGTGATTGCCGAGCTCGATTTTGCCACCTATTTCCTCATCACCTGGGACATTGTACGATACGCAGAATCGGCTGGTTATCACCATATTGGACGGGGCAGCGGGGCCAATTCCATTGTGGCCTATTGCCTGTACATCACCGACGTGGAACCGCTCGAACTCGACCTTTATTTCGAACGCTTTATCAATCCGCAACGCAGCTCGCCGCCCGATTTCGACATAGATTTCTCTTGGGACGAGCGCGACGACGTGACCGACTATATTTTCAAACGCTACGGGCGCGAGCACACGGCCCTGCTTGCCACTTACAGCACTTTTCAACACGCCGCCGTAATTCGGGAGTTGGGTAAGGTGTTCGGCCTCACGCCCGCCGAAATCGAGGCCATTCTCGATCACTGGCAAAGCACTACCCCCGGCACCTGGGAGTGGGCGGGCGGGGCACGGGACACGGGACACGGTTTACGGTACACGGCGGACGGGGCACGGGACCCAGACGATGGTTCACCGTCGACCGTGAACCGTGTACCGGATACCGTCAACCGTCCACCCCTGCACCCCTGGGCCAAACACATTCTCCGTTTTGGGGAAATGCTGGTGGATTTCCCGAATTACCTGTCTATCCACGCCGGGGGCGTCATCATTTCGGAAAACCCTTTGAGCCATGCCACGGCCTTGCAAATTATGCCGAAGGGGTTTCCCATTACCCATTTCGACATGTACGGAGCGGAGGAATGGGGTTTTCACAAGTTCGACATCCTGAGTCAGCGGGGCCTGGGGCACATCAAGGATTGTGTGGATTTGGTGCGGGAGAACCAGGGCAAGGCCGTGAACGTGCACGAGGTGGAGAAACTCAAATCCGACGAGCGGGTACGTGCGCAGTTGCGCAGCAGCAGTTGTATGGGGTGTTTTTACATCGAAAGTCCGGCCATGCGCGGACTTTTGCGCAAACTCCGCTGCGACAATTACGTGCATCTCGTGGCGGCCAGCAGCATCATCCGGCCCGGGGTGGCGAGTTCCGGTATGATGCGCGCCTACATCCAGCGTTTTCACCAGCCCAATGCCTTTGAATACCTGCACCCGGTGTTCAAGGAACATCTTTCTGAAACCTTCGGGGTGATGGTGTACCAGGAGGATGTGATGAAAATCCTGCACCATTTTGCGGGGCTGGGGCTGGACGAGGCCGATGTGATGCGGCGTATGATGACGGGTAAAAAACGCTCTTCCACTGCCTTTGCCCGGTTGAAGCAAAAGTTTTTTGACAATTGCGCGGCCCGTGGTTATCCGGAAACGCTCAGCAAGGAAGTGTGGCGCCAACTGGAAAGTTTTGGGGGCTATTCGTTTTGCAAGGCGCACTCGGCGAGTTTCGCGGTGGAGTCGTTCCAGAGCCTGTATCTGAAGACCTATTTCCCACTGGAATTCATGGTGGCCGTAATCAATAATTTTGGTGGGTTTTACAGCACCGAATTCTATGTCCATGAGGCGCGCATGTGTGGGGCCAGGGTCCATGCGCCTTGTGTCAACCACAGCCAGAAACTCAGCAATATCCAGGGCAAGGACGTTTATCTCGGCATGACCCATGTGCGCGGGCTGGAATCGAAATTGATACAAGAAATTGAAAATCAGCGCACTGCGTTTGGCCCCTTTAAATCCCTCGAAGATTTTGTACGGCGGGTACACATCGCACCCTCGCAGTTGGACCTCTTGATCCGCATCGGAGCGTTTCGGTTTACGGGACTAAAAAAGAGTGCGTTGTTGTGGGAAAAAAGTCGAGTGCTCACCCCGGAAAGTGGCATGGGCGCCCATTTGTTGTTTCCCGAAGAGGCTGAAGCATTCCAATTGCCGATGCTGGAGGATGGGCCATTTGATCAGGCTTTTGATGAATTGGAATTGCTGGGGTTTCCGCTTTGCAGTCCCTTTGATTTGCTCGATGACACCGTTAAGGCAGAAACCTCGGGCCTCCTGGCCCGCGACATGGGCGAGCGCATTCACCAATTGGTTACTATGATTGGCTATTATGTGTGCCGGAAAGATACCCGCACCGTTAAAGGCGAGCTCATGCAATTTGGCACCTGGCTCGACCAGGAAGGTCGTTTTTTCGACACGGTACATTTTCCCGATCAGGTCAAAAAAGCACCTTTCCGCGGGCGCGGGGTGTACCGTATCCGCGGACGGCTCACGTCAGACTTTGGATATATGAGCCTGGAAGTCAATAGTTTGGAACGCCTACCCTATCGGACAGATGGGCGGTATGCCGCCTAAATATGCGGAAGCTGCGCTGAAACTTTTCCCCAAAACGAATCGTCCAGAAGCCGTGCACTGCCAATTAATGCGGCGTTTTCCATGTGTTTGGAGGCGACGATTTTGATGGAAATACCCGATTTTTCCAATCCAGCCCGGAACATATCCCCAAACAGCGGCAATGCATGGGCGATGTTGCCACCGATGACCAACACCTCGGGGTTGAAGTTTTGCAAAGGCACTGCCAGGCACTCTGCCAGGTTTTGTCCGAATTGAACAAACAAATCGCGGGCAATGGCGTCAAAGCCTGTCCGCTCGATCAGTTCCTTGACACCGGCGACGGTTTCGCCCGTTAGTTTTTGATATTCCCGGATAAACCAACGCGTGGAGATGTAATCGTCGGCGATACCGTCTTTGAATGGCAAATGCCACAGGCAGCCCTCTTTGGGCACCGACGCTCCACTGACCACGGGCACCCCTTGGTCGGTAAATGCGGATCCAAAACCCGTTCCAAGTGTGATGGCGACCACTTTTTGAAACCCTTGGCCTTCGCCCACCCAGGCTTCCCCGACGGCGAAGGAGCTTGCATCGTTCAGAAAGCGCATGGTCAAATCCTTTGGCACTTGGAGCAATGGGTTCAGTGCCGTGGGAATATGGAGGCCAAAGAGGTTTTTGAATTTGTGCTCCATCCGGGAAACCCCATTCCGGTAATCAAAGGGCCCTGGGATAGCAAAACCGATACCCGCCAGTTGGGTAGTATCCACCAACGAAAGGGTTTGGTTCAAGGCCTGTGCCCAGCTTTGCAGGATGGTTTCGGCAGAGGCCTCATGGCTGTAGGTGGCCCGTGCACGGGTTTCTTCTAGCAAGCGGCCTTCCTGGATTTGCAGGGCCGCACAAGTGATATGTGTGCCGCCAATATCGACGCCGATGGAAAGTGGGTTTTGCATGATTTTATATCTTTTGGTACGGCAATATTCGTGTTTTGGGAGCAATTGTGTTTAGAATCATTGATTTGGGTGATATGGGTTAATGGTTTTGGTCGGTTTAGCGTACAATTTTGTACCCAAACAATGGTATTAAGATATGAAACACACACCCAATTTATGGCTTTTCTGGGCAATTTTGCTGCTGTTGGGCCATGCAAGCGTTTTGGCGCAAACCGATGCTGCACTGCTCCGCGACCTGGCGGAAGAAAACAAAAAATCAGTGGAAGCCCTTGTGTTGTATCCCGCAGAAACCAGGCTGGCCATACTGGAGGCCACAAAATATCCAGAACTGCTCATAAAGATGCAGGACATGCGGGAGAAAACGAGTGCGGCCTATCGCACGCTCATCGAGGATTTCCCACAAAGCACCCAGGCTGTTTTTTATGATTTGAGTAGGTACCCCGGACTGATCGAACAGCTGGTTCAACAAAAAGGAAATTCCGCAGGGCTCCGACAAGCGCTCGAAGTGTTGCCCGAAAACAAGCGGGAGGAAGCCCTGGGGGTGGCCACAAGGCAAGCACCTACCTTGTTGCAAATCAGTCAATTAGACAAAACAACTTCCGGAGCGTTCGATCGGCTGGTCAAAGGGTATTCGGCCACTACGCAGCAAGCTTTTAGGCATTTGCTGGGCTTGCCGGAGGTAGTGGATTTGTTAAACGAGGACCTTCGATTTACGATTCTGGTTGGGGAAACCTACCAGGACAATCCGGCCTGGGTGATCCATAAAATGGATTCGCTCAACCTGGCCGTAGCCCGGGCACATGCCGAAGAACTCGAAAATTGGAAAACAACCTTAGAAAACGACCCTGAAGCCAAGGCCGAGTTGCAGGCCGCTGCCAATGAGTACGCCACAGCACAAGGCTATGCTGAAAATGATTACACCGGGGATGACCTTTATGAGGACGGGGATTATTATGGGTATGAAAATCAAGATGTTGTGGTGCATCGCCATTACTACGCCCCCTATCCGTACTGGTATGGCTATCCCTGGTGGGAGCCCTATCCACGTTGGCACCCCTATCCTTGGTGGTGGGATTGGGGTTATCGGTTTCCGCCACATGGAATTGTGATTGTGTATTTGCCCACCTACCATTTCATGCACTGGTATTTTGGGAATCCGCACCACCACAACCATTACAACCGGCTTTCCACGCATTTTGTAAACCACTACTATGGTCACAGGCACTCCGGGACCACCATTTCGATGGGCGTGCGGGAGTGGCGCGAACGGAACCGGACCATTATTTCGGAGGAATTTCTGGCTGACAAAAGCCGTTTGGCCGAGAACCTGAAAACCTACGGCCGTTTTGAAACAAGCCGGGCGGAATACAATGCCAAAAACCCTCGGAAACAGATTTCCGAAACGGAATTTTTGGAAAAAAATGCCCAGAAATACCCAAGTTTGATGCGCTCCAAGGAAGCTGCCAAAGCCGAAATCCAACAAGGTGACGCGATAAAACGCGAAAAAAGGGCCGATTGGGCACCCTCAAAAGCCCCCGCACAAGCAGAACCGGTTCCTGCGCCCAAAAACCCGCGTCCGCCACGAATCGAACCCGCCCCAACCCAAAAACCGCCCACAGGGGATAAGCCCGTGGTACGCGAACCAGCCAAGGCACCCAAGACAGCACCCGACGAGGCCAAGGAATACCACCGCCAAAAATGGGAAGAGACGCGGCCTAAAAGTCCAAGCCCTACCCCTAAAACCAAGTCCACCGCACCACCGCCCAAAACCAAAACAGTGCCCCAAATGACCAAGGCCCCAAAAACGAAAGGTGGCAGAAATTGATTGGACAAGGGGTAGCATACGTCATCGAATGGGGTGATGACGGTCACTGCCCGCTTTCAAAATTCTTTATTGTTTTGTGGTATAAATCAATGTTTACCATGCGTTTAACAAACTTTTTCTTCGGCCTCACGATTGGGATGTTTGTGGGTCTGCTATCCACCTTGGATGCTTCCGCGCAAACTGAGCCCAAAGCACGACACTATGTAGTTTCGGTATTCAATGCTGCGACGCAACTCCCCATTGGTCAATTCTTTTCCAGCCCGGTGCATCTGGGTGGGACGGCGGGCGCAGAATTTCGGTACAACCGCCAGCCCAACAACCAGTGGTTTCAGACCGCCAAACTAGGTTTCTCCTACCACCAGTACGTACAGAGCACGGTCCAGTTGTATTCCGAATTTGGATACCGCCGGGCAATCTGGCGCGGCACGGCGGCAGAAATGCGCTTGGGTGCGGGGTACTTGCACGCCATTCCTGCCACGGAGATATTCACTTTGAAAGACAACGCCTATCAAAAAAAGACCAATCTCGGGCGACCACAGGTTATGGCCGGGGCTGCACTTGGACTGAGCTACACACAGCAAAAAGCTGCAAAACCATTGCGTTTTTTCCTTGATTATCAGGTGTATATGCAAATGCCGTTTGTAAAATCCTACGTGCCACTGTTGCCCAATACCCTACTTCATGTAGGGCTTGCCGCACCATTTTCCATTTTCAACAAATAAACGCCTCTCATGAAAAATATCAAACTCGTGCTGTTGGCATTTGTTACCGCCACGCTTTTACCCACCGCCTGCCAGAAGGTTGACGTTGGCCATACCGAAACCTGCACCTTCAGTCCGGGACCAGCCCACCCGAGGGCTGCGGCCTATCAGGCGGTGCTCGACAAGTACACCGCCAGGGGTTTGCCGGGCATTTCAGCTTTGATCCGCGATGAAGATGGCGTTTGGGTGGGCGCTGCCGGTAAAGCCGACTTTGCAAAAGACGTAGATATGTCGCCCTGTACCGTTTCCAAAGCGGCCAGTCTTACCAAGACGTTCATCGCCACACTGGCCTTGAAGCTGGTGGAGGAGGGCAAATTTGGCCTCGATGACCCGCTGACCAAATGGCTTACGGATGAGCAGATTGGCAAACTGAAAAATGCAAACATTTCTACCGTCCGTCAACTGCTCAACCACACCACGGGCATTGCCGACGTGATTGAAGACGACGGTTTTTACCTGGCCGTGCTGAACAACCCCGCCAAAAAATGGAAGCCGGAGGAACTACTCGAATTCGTATATGGGGTTGAGCCGGAGTTTGCTCCGGGCGCTGGTGTATCCTATTCCAATACCAATTTTCTGCTTCTGGCCATGGTCATCAACAGTGCCACGGGTCAGGACCATGCGCAGTTGCTCCGTGAAAAGGTGTTGGTGCCGCTCGGGCTCGACCAAAGTTTTTACTATTGGCACGACGATTTGCCAGGCAACGTCGCACAGGGTTATTTCGATCTTTACAACAACCAGACGATTGTGAACGTGACCAATTTCAACACGGGAAGTGGCAACGGATATGGAGGGTTATATTCCAATGTGTTTGATTTACAGACGTTTATCGAGGCTTTGGTACGCGATAAAACACTGCTTTCGGCTAATACGCTCGACCAAATGTTGACTTTCGGCGAACCGGAAGGAACTACCAACAAACGGCTCGGATTGGGCATTTTTAAAGATTTTCTCGAACGAGCCCCCGACCAGTTTGCCTATGGGCACCGGGGCCGCGACCTGGGTTATACCGCAGATATGTTTTGGTTCCCGAATCAGGACCTTACCATGACCTATTTGATCAATTACGGTACCGACGCCAAGAGCGAGCTTCGCCAACAGTTTTACGATTTCCGGAAAGAACTTGTGGACGTGATGATGGAGTAGTTTAGAAGATGGAATCACAGAGACAGACACCCTCCGTTTTGGATGGCCAAAAATTGGCTGCTGCAATGACCTGGGCATTTTTGCCCGTCCTGCGCAGTTGGTAAACATCCTCCAAACGAAGGGTGTCGCCGTTGGCGCGTATTTCCATCAAATCATAGCGGATTTGGACCTTTGTCCCCATCGGCGCGAAAAAATATACCCGCCACGCATCGGCCTCGCTGGTGCCGATGCACCCATTGGATGCCGCTTTACCCAGGGTTCTGGGATTGGTGGTCGGGTGAATCATCTGTCCGTAACGCACTCCGTTGATGGATGGCTCGAGCCACGGGATTTGGGGCATGAGGGTGGTTTGATGGTCATCGCGTTTGGTGTATTTGAATCGTTTGCCTGTTACCGGATCCAAAAAAATCGGGTCACGATTGACCCGGATAATCTCACCTCTACCCGTCCGGGTACGTAAATCCACCTGATGGCCGGCCAATTCCAGGTATTTTTTTTGTTTTTTTCCCACCCGTACTGGGATGGTGTGTAATACGCTGTCGCCTTCCAGGATACGCATTTCAAAAGCTGGGATATTGAGGTCAAGCCAGGTATTCGCCATGCGTGCAAGCAAAATGGCGGCGGTTTTGGGGCCTGGAATCAAAAGCGTGTCGCCGGGCTTTAAAACCACCATTTTTTGCTGCTCGTACACAAAGTTGCCACGCGACATCTGGATATAGTAATCTGTGTTCACCAGCGTGTCGAGTATCCAGGGATTGGCCCGGAGCAGCAGGTTTTCGCTTAGCGGATAATCGCTCAGGGTGTCATTTTGGCGGACAATCTCATCCAGTGTTTTGAAAAAATTGGCCACGGTAATTGCCTCATGAATGGGGATTTTAGCCAAGGGGGCTTCGGCTTGGGCAGCAACCGGCGTAGTTTTTTGCCCAAATGGGTCGGGTTCAGACTCCGCTTTGGATTTGTGTTTACAGGCACTCAAAAAAACAAAAAGCCCGAGCACCGCTAGGGTGACGAGCCTTGGGTTTCCTACAATTTGGTTTTTTGTTTCCCTTTTTGAAAACGTCGGTATTTGATTCATAGTCAATGTATTGTGCATCTGGATGCTTTCTAGGAAGATGACCAGGCCAACAATCCTAAAAACAGGATAAGCAACAATCCATTCAGTGCTATTCCGGCAATAGCCACAGCACGGATTGCCTTGGTTCGATACCATCTTTTGCGGGCCTTCTTCAAGCCAAAGATACTGAGCAATAACCCAAGCAGGCCCAAGGGTATGGTTGTCAGAATTCCGAGGAACGGTGAAACCAACCAGGAAACTATCACCAATACCCCCAAACCGAGACCCGAAATGGAAAGCCATTCTCCATCTGACTGGTTACCGGCTGTTTTTTGCCCATCAGATGCCGCTGTGCGCAACTGTTTTGACAGCTTTTTCAAGCCTCGAAACACCTGGAATGCGTCCGGCCTTTCCCCTTTAAAGACAGGATTGGGCATAGGAGTAGGTTCAATTCCAAGAATAGGAATAGAGGTACGGTAGGGAGAATTCCCAATTGCCTTTATATCCGTCAAAAAACCTAAAAGCAGAAAAATAGGCAACAGATAGGAGGTTTTAGCACTCATTTCCCAAAAAACTGGTCTTAGTTATTCATGGATCAATTTGTAGTTCGCCGTACGCCCATCAAGGCTTCGCGCCTGTAATCCATAAAACCCAGGTGGCAAATCGAGCGTTTGCATAACAACAGGCCCATTTTCACGAACCGTTACGTTTCGCACAATACGACCTGTGGCATCGAATAAAACAACCGAGTGCAACGGAACGGTGGGGCTTTCCAACTGAATCCACTGGTTAAAGGGATTGGGAGAAACCAGGATTTGGAATTCTGAAGCCGGGTTTTTGGTGGAAACACCATTCGGACAGCCGTCAAACAAATCAAAACAGTTGTCATAAAGCCCTTGCACGGCATCCATCGTTGCGCCCAGGATGGACAGATTTTCCGCAACACTTCCGTTGGGGTGCTTGCGCATCCAGGCATATCCCAATACCAGTTCGTTGATGGCACCTGGAAAGAGATTGAAGGGCCCAAACGAGGCCAAGGCCTTGCGCTCCCCTGGGGTATTTCCCTCGCTGATTTCAGACCAAGCACTTGGATCCAATGGGTTGCCTGTGTACATCAAGCCATTGTTGGGCAATGGAGAGCCGTCCGGATTGCGTCCGGCCAAGAGGTTGTAGTACGCTGCAGGCGAACTGAGCGCGGCATCGTCCACGGGCACAAAATGCCATTCATTTACCTCTTCAAATGGCTCATTGTTGAATGGTCCACGAAGCAGGTCGACCGCCATAACCGGCGCGGAGTTTTCAAAACCACCTTCGTCCACCTCGTCGCCATTGTATGCAAACGCAACCCGTCGCAAAGGGTCAGACCCTATGTAATCGTCTGCTCCATTGCCAATTTCAAAATCCAGAAATACCCCGAAATAACAAGAATCCAGAGGGATTGGATTTCGGTTAATAAGCTTGTATACCACATATAGCACCCGGTCGACGGGCGACCCTTCCTGACAATTGAATCCAAAAAACTGGGTTTGAACCTCCATATTCAACGGGTCGGCACCAGATTGGGTATGTGGCCCTACATCGTGAAAAGCAAACCAAAGGGCCTCATCAGCATTATTCTTCAAAGGGCACCCACGTAAATCAAGTGCGGGGTAGTCGCCATCTGCCGGATTGTACTGGAAGTTGAAAGACTGGTCATAGAATCCAGCCAGGTAGGCGTCGGACGGCAGCTCGAAACCATAATAGTTGGCAAAGAAAGAATTCCCAGTTCCTGGCCAACCATAGATGGCTGGAATCATGCTTCCAGGGTTGTTTTTGTGCTCGTTTACTTCATCGATGGTCACCCCAGCGATTAGGTTGAAAGCAGGGTCTGGCACGCCATTTATGCTCAAGATGCCCGGATAAAAATCTGTTTTGCCATTTTCATTGTAAAGCTGGGCAGACAACTTGAGGTTGCCCACGGAATCCAACCCTGCGAGCCAAAGGCCAGCCGACTTCATTAAGGTTGTGGAGGTTGCCGTGCCCAAAGCCGTTGGAACGAGAAAATGCCCATTGCTGCCGCCTTGAAAAAAAGCGCCATTAGATTGCACGCTTGCCTGGATTGAATTGACCGTCAGGGTGTCGCGGATAGGTGTGGACTGTGCCAACAGGTTGCCCACCAAACCAAGCAGCAAGACCAGTAAAGGCAGTTTACGCAATAAAATGCTCATATCAGTTGATTTTGAATGAAAAAATGGTGTTTTTTGACTTGGAAGTAAGTGTTTTTTCATCGGAACACCCCAAGCGTGCCTAAAAATTCAAGCCCGAAATAGGACCATTGCGGGTTAAAATTGCCTAAAACCCCTATTTCGAATTCTACAACCTTGGTAATATTAACCCCAAGTTTCCCTTTGATGGACCACCCAGTGGAATTGCGTTCTACTACTTTGTAGGTATAATTCGGACTACAGAACGTAGCCCCAAAAAAGGGGTCGGTTGTACAGGCACTTGGATTATAGATGAAGTTGTCGGGCATATTGGTTTTGACAAAGGAAGGCCCGACCTCAATCCCCAAAAGGATGTCGTCCGAATACACGGCGAATTGTTTTAACACCCGAATGGAGATGACCCTCATTCTATCATTTTGGACGTGGTCGCTTCCGTCGCCAAATAGGTTGTTTCCCCCGTTGTAGTTGCTGGGTTGATTTTTAGCAGCCCGCCACAACCAATTGCCGCTCAGGGTACCACCCCAACCTTTTCGGCTAAAAGCCCCACCTGTCACCGTAAAACCAAATGGGATAGAGGCTCCTAGTCCAATATACATCGGACTGGCATCCAAGTGGTTTTTGGGAAGGGCGGTCGAATCTACTTGGGCAGACAGGTGTAGCG
>JALHPW010000092.1 GCA_022842255.1 Saprospiraceae bacterium
CAAAGTGGGTGTGTTGTTGGTTTGTGTAGTAGTGGGTTTGTTGATTGGGGCCGCAAAAATAAGCAGACTTTTTGGGTCTTCTGGAATGTTGAAATGAAAAAGGCAGCATTACGGATTGTCGCGATGCTGCCTTTTTCCAAAAATGGGTTGTTGCCTACTGCACAATATACACCTTCTCCCTAGCCACGGAGAAAATACCCAGTCCATCCACCAGATTGCTGAACACCGAAACCGGCTCCACCAGTGGGTTGTCTTCGGCATCAAACTTGGCCCGGTAGGAGCGCGACCATTTGTAATATTCTTCCGTGATGTTGCGCACCCGGATGGTTAAAGCGCTGCCTGAATTGCTATAAATCCTGACCTGAAACTTATACGACTGCCCGTCAAAAAACTGGTCGCTTATCAAACCACTCTCTCCTACGCCAAACGCAACATTCGGGTCTGAGAACTCCTCTAGATAGACGGGGTATTCATAATAACCTATGGTGTCAATGTTCCCCGTATTGGGGTCATAACTGGTTGCGTAAGAACCACTTGTCAGTTTAAACTCATAATAGTTTCGCACACCCCCCTGGTCTTTTAGAAAAACATCCACCAAGTCGAATTCATCGCCAAACTGACCAGAAATCGCATTGCGTTTCACACGGGCCGAATCCACCACAAAATCGTTGGGCATTGTTTGCGAGGCGCTTGTAAGGGGGAAATCCGGGTGGGTGGCGCGTATTTCATAGGTGCTGCCGATTTGCAAGGGCTGCGGCAAATTACCCACCAAAACAAAGCTGCTGTCGTTGCTCAAGGGGGCCAGGGTGAGCCATTTTTGACCGTCTTTGTAAAGCTCTGCGGTGCCGCCCTTCACGAAATAGTCGTTGGCGTTGGGCACGGTTTCCAAGATACCATAGTTGCGGCCCAAAATCATCCGAACCGTGGAATCCTGGTCCGACAGGTTCAAATGGAAAGACAATTGTTTGGTGTAGGGCGGCGGGTCTATTTCCACCGTCTGGCTAAAAAAGTCCTCGCAGGAGGTAAGTGCAAAGGAGGATATGGTGAGAATGAAAAGGATCTTTTTCATGTTTTGCGTTTTTAGTTTAGCCACTAATTGCACTAATTTACACGAATTCAAATCTTTTTAAGCACTAATTCGTGTAAATTAGTGCAATTCGCGGCAAAAATTTAAAATTTGAAGCTCCAAGCAAAGTATGGGATCACCGGGAAAAGCGCTGCTTTTTTCAGCACGGTTTTAGGCTGGTTGTTCACGATGTCCGTATCGGTAAACAGGAAAAACGGGTTCTTCCGGTTGTAGGCATTGTAGGCCCCAAACGACCAGGTGCGCGTGTAGCGGCGTTTTTTCTTGGTAAAATCAAAACCCACGTCCAGGCGGTTGTAAGACGGCATCCGGAAATTGTTGCGCTCTGGCGTGTGGGTCACTTCCTGCAAATAATCCTGGTACGTATAGCCGCTTGGGCCCAGGTAACGAGAAGTACCAAACGTAACGGCATTGCCCGTAGAATACACCCAACTGGCCGCCATCGAAAAACGTTTGGTGAATTGATACGAACCCGTAATCTCAAAATCGTGGCGACGGTCGTATTTATAAGGGAATTCTTTGCCAAAATTGATGTCGTCAAACTGCCGCGTAGCCCAGGAAAGCGTGTAACCCACCCAGCCGCTCAGTTTGCCCGTCTTTTTCTGCACAAAAAACTCCGCCCCATAAGCCGTCCCGTTGCCCTGCGATACACGGTCTTCCCAGCCCTGGAATTGCAACAAGCTCGAACCTTCGCGGAACGCAATCACGTTTTTCATTTCCTTGTAGTACACCTCCACGCTGCACTCATAGTCCTTGCCAAAGGTTTTGGCAGCACCCAAAGCCGCTTGCCAGGCATCCTGTGGTTTTACACGTTTGGTAGTGGGCAACCATAGATCGGTGGGCAATCCAATGGTCTCGTTGGTAAGCAAGTGAATGTACTGGCGCATGGTACTGAAACCGGCTTTCAAGGACCAACCCTGCCCAAACAAATAGCGCGTGTTGAGGCGTGGTTGAACCGAGAAATAAGGCTTTTCATCTTGTAAAAACCCGGAAATGTGGAGGCCATAATTGACGCGCCAATGGGCGTTTAGCTTCCAGTCGTCCTCTCCGTATAAAGCAAATTCCGTGGCCCGTACATTGTCCTGAATATAATTGGCACTGAAGCTACTCGTATCGCCGCCAGATTCAAAGGAGGAAAAACTCGAGCGGAAATCGCCGGGGCGGAAGGTGTGCAATATCGCGCTCCCACCAAAACGAACGTAATGCTCCGGGTTGGGCAGGTAATCAAAATCAACCTTTGCTGCCACGTCATCGATGCCGGAGAAGTATTCCAGGTCAAATTTGTCCTCGGTCTCTATGGCCCCATTCTCCAAGTCGCGGCTCTCGTAGCCTGTGGAGGTGTTGAAGCGATAACGGCTGTAGGTCAGGGTGGTATTGGCAAACAGTTTGGGGTTCAGGATGTGGTTCCAACGCAAGGCCGAAGTCACGTTTCCCCAGCCCAGACCAGCCTTGAAGCGGTCTTCATAATCTATGTTGTCTTCTCCAAAATTGGAGTAAAACTTGTCCTTTCCAGTATAAAAACTGAGATAAACGCGATCTTTTTTGGAAAAACGATAGTTCACCTTGGCATTCACGTCGTCGAAAAAATACCCAACCACCCCATCCGATCCTTCCGCCCGGAACGCCGCTTTGATGAGCGGTCTGGCTAGGATATCGATGTAGGTTCGTCGACCTGAAACGATGAAGGAGGACTTTCCTTTTTTAATCGGCCCCTCCAGGGTCAGTTTGGAAGCCACCAATCCGATGCTGCCTTCGCCGTGAAACTCGTTTTCATTTCCTTCTTTCATATTGATTTCAATTACCGACGACAGGCGACCTCCATAACGTGCTGGAAATCCGCCCTTTATCAACGAAACATCTTTCACCGCATCAGGATTGAACACCGAGAAAAAGCCAAACAAGTGCGAAACGTTGTACACCGGCACCCCATCCAGCAAAATCAGGTTTTGATCGGGACCGCCGCCACGCACATAAATCCCGCTTTGTCCTTCGCCGCCACCGGACACCCCAGGCAGGAGCTGCAGGGCTTTAAGCACGTCCTTTTCGCCCAAAAAGGCAGGCACGTTTTTGATCTGTTGAATGGGCACATCAATACGGCCCATTTGCACGCGCTCTTCCACGCGTTCGTAGCGTTGGGCCACGATTTCAACTTCCTGAAGCACGGAATTTTCGTCCATACCCACGTTTTGCACCAGGTTTTTTTCAAGTAAAACGCTGAAAGCCTCCGGTTTATACCCAATATAGGTAATGGCGATAATGGCCGAATCGGAGGGCAAAGTGAGGCTGTAATAGCCAAAAGTGTTCGTCACGGTGCCTTTTCCGCTTTTCAAATCGCGTACGGTGGCGCCAATGAGGTGTTCCCCGCTAGCGCGGTCGGTCACTGTCCCGCTGATGGTGTAGCGGTTTTGCGCAAACCCGATTTGGGCCGTCAAAAACAACAAGCAGATGGGAACAAACAAAGGCCAGTTAGGCCCTCGAAAGGGTAGATATTGGTGTTTTTTCAACATACTGACAGGTAGAGATTGTGATTGGTTAAGTTTCCCCAAAGGACGCTTGAGGTTCGAATTGGGTTGGGCGGGTATTGGCAGGTTTATGTTTTTTTTAACGACAACCGGCTTCATTAGCACAGCGCCAATGAAGCCGGTTTGTATTCGAATACTGAAGCGGTTGTCTCAATAGTTGATTGGGTCGCTAATGTTGATGAAGGTTTATTTTTTGCATCCTAAAAAGGGACAATTCCTGCTTTTTGAGTGCAATTATCAACCTTCATCAACCGCATACACTCGATATCAACCTTTTGAGACAGCCTCACGCATTGCTAAAATGTCCGGTTAGGATCAAACTGCTCCAGGTAATCTGCTACCCGACGCAAGAACGAACCGCCCAACATGCCATCCACCACGCGGTGGTCGTAGGACAAGGACAGGAACATCATCTGCCGAACCGCAATCACATCGCCGTATTCGGTTTCCAGCACGGCCGGTTTTTTACGGATAGCCCCCATGGCCATGATGGCTACCTGGGGCTGGTTGATGATGGGCGTGCCCATCACATTGCCAAAGGTGCCGACATTGGTGAGCGTAAACGTACCCCCTTGAATCTCATCGGGTTTCAACTGGTTCTGGCGGGCTCGGTTGGCCAAATCGTTCACCTGTTTGGTCAGGCCAGCGAGGTTGAGGTAATCTGCGTTTTTGATGACCGGTACAATCAGGTTGCCGCTTGGAAGCGCCGCCGCCATACCGATGTTGATGTCCTTTTTGAGGATAATTCGCGTTCCATCCACCGATACGTTGATCATCGGGAAATCACGGATAGCACGGGCCACGGCCTCCACAAATATGGGGGTGAACGTGATGTTTTCGCCGTATTGCTTTTTGAATTGGTCTTTCACGCGGTTGCGCCAGTTTACCAGGTTGGTCACGTCGGCCTCCACAAAAGAGGTCACGTGTGGACTGGTGTGTTTGCTCATCACCATGTGGTCGGCAATGAGTCGGCGCATGCGGTCCATCTCGATGATTTCAACGTTGCCGGAAATGGAGATGGGCGGACTGCTGGGCGGTACAGGGTTGACTGGTTGACTGGTGACTACTGGTTGACTGGTGGCTGGTTGATTGGTGACGGCTTGGCTGCCACGGGTGGCTACGTAGGCAAGGATGTCTTTCTTCGTCACACGGCCTTCTTGTCCAGATCCTGGCAGCGCATCCAGTTCGGCCTGGCCAATGCCCTCTTCTTTGGCGATGGTCCGCACCAGAGGCGAATAAAAACGGACCGAGTCCTGGCTTTTGCCTGCCGACAGGGGCGCACTGGGCGCCGGGGTGGCTGCTGGCACATACGGCACTTCTACCGGTTGCGCGCTGCTGCTGGATTGCGAACTGCTACTTCCCGCAGCCGAAGCATCGGTTTCGAGGATGGCGATGGCCTTGTTGATGGCCACCACGTCGTTTTCCTGATACAGGATTTCCACGAGCACACCTGCCACAGGGGAGGGCACTTCGGAATCGACTTTATCGGTGGCGATGTCGAGCACTGCTTCGTCGAGTTCGACGCTTTCGCCTATTTTTTTGCGCCATTTGAGGATGGTGGCCTCCATGATGCTTTCGCCCATTTTGGGCATCACAAGTTCTACGCGAGCCATGTTGTGAAAAAGTGGATGAGTGAAGGAGTAGTTTCAAATACGTCCATTGCACTCTTTTTATGGTTGAAAATATTGGTCAAGGCTGCTTCTGCCCGCCAAGCCCATACAAAACCAGGCTATGGTGGCGAAAAGCGGGGCAAAGGTAGCAATTGTACGCGTCTCCAATCGCTCCCTTCCTGCACGAAGGGCTCAAATTCCAAACCATGGCCTGTTTTTCAATATTTGTGTGCATTTTTGCGCTTCAACAATTGCATTTTTACACCCAATAATTTGATAGACAATGGCTTTTGAAGTTGAAGGCAAACTACACCGCGTCTTCCCGACCGAACAAAAATCAGCAAACTTTGCTGCACGCGAATTCGTGCTCGAGGTTCCAGACGGCAATTACCCACAACTTATCAAGTTTCAGGCAGTGCAGGAGCGCTGCGGAATTTTGGACAATTTCAACGAAGGCGACCAGGTACGCGTATCGTTTGATTTGCGTGGACGCGAATGGAATGGCAAGTACCTGACCAACCTCAATGCCTGGCGTATGGAGGCTGGCGGAGGCGAAAGCCAGGCGGCTCCGGCGCAATCTTCCAGCCGCGCCAAATCAACGCCGGCCGCAGATAGCTTCCCGGCAGACCCATTTCCAAACTACTCGGACGCACCTCCAGTCAGTTCGGACGATTTGCCTTTTTAAGCCATGACCAAATCCGTCGTCCGCACCATACCATAACCCGGCAACGCCGTCTATTTCGCCACTGGCGTGTAGGCGGCGTTTTCGTATGAATCAAACAAGGCATACAACCCAACGAAGACATAGACAGTCACTCATTTTCACGACATTGCTGTCTCTTTTTTCACTTTGTAAATTCTGTTGCTTGTGGTTGCCATTCGAGTCTTTTTCCAGGCCTTTTTGTTGCTGTGCCTCACCACGGATGTATGGGCGCAAATACCGTCCATGACCACCATCAGTTGCCGATGGCAGGATTCGTTTGAGGAATGGGAAATTTACTCCACCCTGCGGCCAGCGGATTTGGAAGAAGGCGAGGAAGTGGATGAGGAACTTTACGGCGAACTCAAACCGCGCTGGCTGAACATTCGCAACGATTGGTCGGAATGGGATTTTGAACTCGGCGGACAACGTGGCACCATCCGGCAAAAATGGAAGGATGACCCCCAGCAGTGGGAATTACGCACGTATACAGGCGCCATCATCACGATGCGCACCTCTTGGAACGGCGATTTCAAACAATGGCGGATTTCGGACAATTCCATTACCCTCAACCTCAAAAGCAAATGGACCAACCAACTCGACGAGTGGCTGGTGCAAGATGAGTATTATGGAAATTTCTACATGTACACCCTGCGCTCCCGCGACCCGCGCGACTGGGCGATTGACGATAAATTATACCCCGAAATCTCAGAAGAAATGAAGTTTGCCATGGTGTTTATTGTGATTTTCAACTCCATGCCCAATAATTAATGTGGTCAATGTGACCTTAGAATTAATGTGGTCAATTTTTTAATGTGGTCAATGTGACCTTGCTCCAATTGACCACATTGTCCACATTCATCCCATTGTCCACATTCATCCCATTGTCCACATTTATCAAATTGACCACATTCATAAAATTGACCACATTCTAAAATGTCTGAACTCCGCCGCTCGCTCTCCCTTTATGGCCTCACGATGATTGCCATCGGCTGCACCATCGGCAGCGGTATTTTCCGAACCCCCGGCCATGTGGCCTTGCACGTCCACTCCCAGGAATATGTCATTTTGTTGTGGGTGATGGGCGGTGTGGTGGCCTTGGCCGGAGCGCTCACCTTCGCCGAAATGGGCGGGATGTTCCCAGGCGCAGGCGGATTGTATGTGTACCTCCGGGAGGCTTATGGCGATGTGGTCGGCTTTCTTTATGGCTGGTTTATCTTGTTTTGCAGCACAGCAGGCGCCATTGCAGCGTTGGCGTTGGTGTGTTCAGAGCACTTGTGCTACCTCTATGGAACGGGAAAGGACAGTGTGTGGGAATTGCCCCTGGCAGCCGGAATCATCATCTTTTTGACCATCGTCAATCTGTTTGGCGTAAAAATCGGGGAGTGGATCGCCAATATTTTTGGCGGGGCCAAACTCGTTGGATTGGCCTTGATTATTGGCGCAGGCTGGTTTTTCGCCAACCCGGATGCAGCGGCAGCGAATGCTTCCAGTACGTTTACCAATACCCCACCCGACAACCTGATGAGCGCCTTTGCATTGGGTTTCATTGGTGTTTTGTGGAGTTTTGGAGGCTGGCAGCACGCTTCTTACATGGCTGGCGAAACCAAAGACCCGCAGCGCACCGTGCCACGAGCCATGATTTTGGGCGCCATCGTTATCACGCTGGTTTATGTGCTTGCCAATGTGTCGTATATGCGCCTGCTCCCGGTCGAGCAAATTGCCAACTCCAAAACGGTGGCCGCGGATGCCATGAATACCGTCACGCCTTTGGGTGGCACCATTATGGCACTGCTCATCGCGCTCAGTACATTCGGGAGCATCGGTATTTACTCCGTAACTTCTCCCAGGATGTATTATGCCATGGCCAAAGACGGTGTTTTCTTTGCCAAATTGGCCGAAATTCACCCCAAATGGCGCACCCCCGTCTGGGCGATGCTCATTCAAAGCATCTGGGCTTTGTTCCTGCTTTTTTTCTGGGGCACCTTCAACGACCTCATCGAATACGTTACGTTCCTCGACTGGATTGGGCTGATGCTCGTGGGCACCACCATCTTTGTGTTCCGCAAAAAACGCCCAGACGCAGAGCGCAGCTACCGAACCACACTCTATCCAATCACGCCCATCATCTTCGTCGGTATTTGCGCATGGTTTGTGTGTTTCAATATCGTGGGCAGTTGGGAAAAAGCGTTGGCTGGATTGGTGGTGATTGTGGCGGGATTGATTGCTTACTGGTTGTTTTTTCAGAAAAAATCGAGGACGTAGAGAATGGGCCACGGATTGCACGGATGAGACACGGATTTTAGGTCAAAAAGAAAAATCCGTGTCTCATCCGTGCAATCCGTGGCCCATTCCCACATTGGATCAACGCACCAACTCAAACTCCCCTTCTTTCACATCTACCGAATTTCCGCCCACAAAAACCTTGAATTTGCCTGGGTCGGCTTTCCATTTCAATTCATGGTTCCAGTAGGAAAGGTCTTTTTCGGTAAGCCGGAAATTCACCACACGGCTCTCTCCCGCATTGAGTTTTATCTTTTCAAAAGCTTTCAACTCCTTCACTGGCCGCGAAATATCTGCCGTCAAATCGCGTGTATAACATTGCACAACCTCTTCTCCAGCCAAGCCCCCTGTATTGGTTACTGTGATGGAAACCTCCACTGTTTCGCCCATTTTGTACTGCGATTTGGCGAGTTTGAGGTTTGAGTACGAGAACGTTGTGTAACTCAAGCCAAACCCAAACGGATACGCAGGCGTTGTGGGCGCATCCAGATAGCCGCTCGTCCACACTTCTCCTGGATACTGCTGCGGGCGACCCGTGCTGAGGTGGTTGTAATAAATGGGCACCTGACCCAAGGAGCGCGGGAACGTGACCGGGAGTTTGCCAGATGGGTTGACTTTCCCCGTCAATACATCGGCCAAGGCATTTCCGGTCTCAAAACCAGGCTGCCAGGCCACTAAAATAGCTGGAATATTTTGATTGGCCCAATCAAACACCAAGGGGCGGCTGTTGAACAAAACCATCACCGTCGGCTTGCTCAGTCGGCCAATAATGCTCAAGATCCGCTCTTGCTCACGTGGCAATTCAAGGTTCGTTACTGAGCGGTTTTCCCCGCAGTCGATGCCCCGTTCGCCCACGCAAGCAATCACGATATCGGCCTCGCGTGCGGCATTGATGGCCACCGAATAGTCTTTTTCGGTGCAGGTAGCGTCGAGGCAGATTTCGGTCACCTTCACCTCATACCCTAGTTTTTCTAGGGCTGGTTTGAGCGCTTGCGCTGGACGCACCACCTTGGTAGAATCATAATCGCGCACCCCCAAGCCGAGGGTCCAGAAACTCATGTAGTCTTTGTTGCCTTTGCTGTCGGCGTATGGGCCAATGATGGCAATTTTTTTGAAGCGGCTGCCTTCGGTCAAAGGCAAGAGCCCGCCATCGTTTTTGAGCAATACCATACTTTTCGCCGCGGCTTCCCTCGCAACCGCTCGAAATTCTGGTTTTTCCAGGGTTTCATCGTGGCGCTTCTGGTTCAGGTAGCGGAATGGGTCGTCGAAAAGCCCCAAGGAGAATTTAAACCGCAATACCCGACGAACCGCTTCATCAATTTGAGCCTGCGTGACGCGACCGCTTTCCAGGGCTTTTTTGAGCCCTTTTTGAAAGGTTCCTCCTGCCATATCCATATCGCTGCCCGCAGCGAGGCATTTTGCGGAAGCGTCCGATTCATTTTCGGCGGCTCCGTGTACTATGGTTTCACCAAAGGAATTCCAGTCGCTCACCACCATGCCTTTCCAGGCCCATTCGCCCCGTAAAATATTGGTTATCAAATTTTTATCCATACTTGCCGGCACGCCATTCAGCACATTGAAAGCATTCATAAAGGTCGCAGAACCTGCATCAGCTGCCGCTTTAAAGGGCGGAAGCACCGTTTCGCGAAGTCGCTGTTCACTCATATCCACGGTATTGTATTCTTTTCCGGCTTCCACAAAACCATAGGCCGCAAAGTGTTTGGTGCATGCGGCAACGGTGTTTTTTGCCGCCAAATCATCCCCTTGAAAACCACGCACCCGGGCTTCGGCTACGCGGCTGTTGAGGTAGGTATCTTCGCCCGCCCCCTCCATGATTCGCCCCCAACGTGGGTCGTGGGTTACATCTACCATGGGCGCAAAAGTCCAATTTTGTCCATCGGCGCTGGCTTCTTCTGCGGCAATACGCTCGATACGCTCGATGAGGCCCATATCCCAACTGGCGGCCTGGGCCAAGGGAATGGGAAAAATCGTTTTGTAGCCATGGATGACGTCAAACCCGAACACCAACGGAATGCCCAGACGGGTCTCGTTGACGGCCACGCGCTGCATGGTAATCTTGTTTTGAAAATTGGTATGCGAGAGCACCGAGCCTATCTTGGCCGAACGGATTCGGGAAAGCAAATCGTCTTTGCTTACATCCGTGCCGGTACTGATGTCGCCTGGCACTTGATTGAGTTGGCCGATTTTTTCATCGAGCGTCATTTTGGCTAGCAGAGCCTCTACTCGACTGTCGATGTTTTGCACCGTGGTTTTTTGGGCATAAATATTTGAAAAAGAAAGCATTAAGAGTAGAAGGGCTACTGTGTGGCGAACGATTTTTTTCGTCATGTGAAATAATTTTTGGCAAAAATAGAAAAGGGAATTCGGGAATACGATGCAGGTTTTATGCCTAGTTGCTGCTTTATAGCTCAAAATGTGCGTGGCTTTGCGACTTTTGTGCCCAATTCCGCTTCCCTATTGGGTACAAAAGCGGTAGGGAAATATTTCAATTTCATTCTGAGCATTCTGTATGCAACCAACATTATTGATTTTAGCAGCGGGCGTTGGCTCTCGCTACGGTGGACTGAAACAGGTAGATGGAATGGGCCCTGGCGGGGAAGCCATTTTGGAATATTCTGTGCACCATGCCATTAAAGCAGGCTTTGGAAAAATAGTTTTTGTGATTCGGAAAAGTATAGAAGAACCTTTTCGAGCAATGGTGGGCCGACGGGTAGAGGCAAAAATTCACACCGAATATGCTTTTCAGGAGTATGATTCCTGCCTAGATTGGCTGGAAGAAAAACCCCATCGCGAAAAACCTTGGGGGACCGGCCACGCCATTCTTTCGGCCAGACATCTCCTGGATGCTCCTTTTGCAACGGTCAATGCCGATGACTTTTATGGTGAGGACGCCTTTATGCATCTGGGTAATTTCCTCCGCAACCATTGTTCCGCAACAGAGTACGGGATGGTGGCCTATCAACTAGGCAATACCCTTTCGGAGAACGGGGTGGTGTCGCGCGGGGTATGCTCCGTGGATGGCCATGGTTTTTTGAGCGGCGTAACCGAGCGAACCAAAATCGAACGTTTTGACGATGGGATTCACTTTACGGATGAAACGGGCCGACATTTTCTGGCGGACAATACCCCGGTTTCGATGAATCTTTGGGGACTCCACCACAGCGTTTTAGCCGAAATCGATACACAATTCCGCGCTTTTGTCCTGGCCAACTCGGCCAACCCCAAAGCCGAATTTTATATCCCTTCTGTGATCAACAACCTGATTGAGTCTGGTAAAATCCGCCTTCGTGTGTTGCACAGCGATAGCCAATGGTATGGCGTGACCTACCCGGAAGACAAAGACACCGTGCAAGCCGCCTTGGCCGGTATGCCCCTAAACGCTAAACAATAAACCCTAAACGCCCTCAAAGGCAATCCCAATCGTACAACACCCGTGAAAAATCCAGCGCACGCAGGTCTTTTTCCCGGATGAAAAAATGGCCCACGCCCATATCGCCCCACATTAGGTCC
>JALHPW010000093.1 GCA_022842255.1 Saprospiraceae bacterium
TCAGCAACTATTTGATCCTCAGGGCTTTCATCGGTTACCAAATTGCCGATCTCAACAACCGATACTGGCGCAGTAAGGACGACCAGGGCAAATGGCGCTGGATTGCCGCCGACCTCGAACACGGTTTTGGTCAGCTGGGCGGCGACCTTGTTTCGGAAAACACCATTGCCAAGCTTGCCGGAATTTCGGGCGACCTGCCCGAATGGGCCACCCTGCTCTTCAACCTTTTGTTGCAGAACCCCGAATTCCGCGATGGTTTTATCCAACGCTCTGCCGCTTATCTGAACACCATTTTCCAGCCAAGCGTCACTACTACCACCGTAGACAGCCTGAAAAACCTGTTACAAACCCAAATGCCCAGGCATATCGGACGCTGGAATACCCCGCCATCTGTGGCCACCTGGCAGGGAAACGTGAACTTTATCAAGACATTTTTGCAAAACAGGCCGGGTTTTTATCGCCAGCATTTGACCGAGCTTTTTGGCAATCCCGACAGTGCGCTCGTCTCCATGCAAATTATGGGGCAGGGTAAGGTGTTGTTGAGCGGCGTGGCATTTTCGGAAGACATGGAAGGCCATTTTTTCAAAAATGCCCAAATCCAGTTGCAAGCGGTGCCCGACCCGGGCTACCGATTTGTAACGTGGCAAGGCTTGGGTAGCAACGATGAAAACGCCCGCTTGACGCCCGTCGGCGACACTGCTTTTGTGGCGATTTTTGCCCCAATGGCCAACATCAGCATCATTCCTCCTATCATTTCGGCCGACACGACCTTGGCCGCTGCGGCTTCGCCTTGGTACGGTTTCGAGGACGTGAAGGTGATGCCCGGTGCAAGACTGAGCGTAGAAGCGGGGGCGACCTTGTTGCTCACGGACGGTGTTTGCATCGAGGTGCAGGGCGGGTTGCTGTTGGATGGTTCACCCAATCAGCGCATCCGCGTGTTGCCCGACCCTTCCCCTTCGGCCAGGCGCTCGTTTTATGGGCAATCGGGCCATTGGGGAAGTATCATGGCCGATAATCCGACCGACAGTTTGATAATCCGCTATGCCGATTTGCGGGGCGGGAGTTTTGGGCGGGACAGGAATCGCCATTTTTCCACCATTTCCACGTACGACAGTCCGCTGTGGGTCGAACATGCTACGATTTCGGAAGGCAAAGCGCCGCTCATCGCAAGAGGGGGCAGCGCTTATATTGGGCATTCGGAGTTTCACACATTTTCGAGCGTCAACGGTTTTATCAGCCTCTACGATATGGAGGCTCCGCTTATCGAGCATTGTGTTTTCAAGGGAAACCGCGCCATCAACACCGATGGCATTGACCTAAAGGGCATTGTCAATGGCCTGGTGCGGCACAACGAAGTGTCGGGTTTTCTCGGCTCGAATTGCGACGGCATTGACCTCGGCATTTATTCGTTGAACACACTTTTGGAGCACAACATTATCCACGACTGCTCGGACAAGGGCATCTCGATTGGTTCGCAGTCCAATGCAATCATTCGTCGCAATTTGATTTACGATTGCGACCTCGGGGTGGCGTTGAAAGACAGCCTTTCTGTGGCCCAAATTGATCAAAACACCTTTTATGGCAACCGTATTGCCGTAGCTTGTTATGAAAAAAGTGCGCTGCGGGGTGGGGGCAAGGCTTTTGTGAAAAACACGATTTTGTCCGCCAGCATGGAGTCGAGCCTCTTTTTTGACGTGAAATCGGAAATACAAGTTAGCTATTCGCTCTCCGATCGCGAATCCTTGCCAGGGACCGGCAATTTGCAAACAGACCCCATGCTCGTCCACCCCTCGACGGGCAATTTTGAACTTTTACCCAATTCACCTTGCATCGATACCGGCGACCCCTTCTCCCCCAAGGACCCCGATAACAGCACTGCCGACATGGGCGCCTATTATTCTCACCTGGGCGACTATGGGTTAACGCTGCACATCAACGAGTTTAATTATCACCCTCCGTTCAACCGGCCTACCGGCGATTGGGTGGAGTTGCACAACCATACCGAACAAGCCATCGAACTGGCGAATTGGCGTTTGGCGCATGGGTTAAAGGAGTTTATTTTTGGCGAACAAGTGTTGATTCCTTCGGGCGGCTATCTGGTGGTTTGTCAGGATACGGCGCATTTTAAAAACTATCATCCAGCAGTGAGTGCTTTGGTGGGCAACTTCCATGTTGATCTAAACAACAAACTGGGAAAAATTGCCCTGTACAATCCGGCCGGCCTGCTCATGCACAGCGTCCGTTACGCGGATTACCACCCTTGGCCCCCACTCGCCGATGGGCTGGGCGCAAGTGTTGAATTGGATCAAGACCGGGAAGGCAACCTGCCCAGCGATTGGCGGGAAAGCCATGTGCTTTTGGGCAGTCCGGGAGGACCAAACAGTTTGCCGATTGATGTTTCAGCGCTGTTTGTCAATGAAGTACTGGCTAGCAACACCCAAACCCTTGCCGACGAGCAGGGTGAGTACGACGATTGGTTTGAACTCTACAATGCTTCCGAAAACCCGCTGAACGTGGGCGGTTTGTGCTTCAGCGACGATGAGGATGAACCTTCCCGTTGGCAGTTGCACTTGCATTTTCCGGAAAAAACGACCATTCCACCGCATGGTTTTCTGTTGATTTGGGCGGATGGTCAGCCAGATCAGGGGCTGTTTCATGCGGATTTTAAGTTGGGCGCCGGGGGTGAAATGGTGGCGGTTTTTCAGCGGGATGGTGCAGGATACACGGAAAGGGAGCGCTTGGAGTTTGGTCCGCAAAGTCCCGATATTTCGTGGGGGCGTTACCCGGATGGGAGTGCGGAGTTGAGGCTCATGAATCCGACACCGGAGGCTAGTAATATGTTGTTGGGTACGGTAACGCCCGATGTGCAGGTTTTGGAAATGTATCCCAATCCATTTTCGGAGCAGCTTTCAATTGTTGCCCAAAATGTGGCAACACCCTACCGTCTAATGCTGGCGAATGCACTGGGTCAGGTGGTTTATGAGGCGAATGAATTGCATTCAGAGACCTTTGTTTTGCACCGGGGTGGGCTGGTTTCGGGGATTTATTCAGTGATGATTGTGGATGCGCAAGGGAACCGGTATGTGGGTAAGGTGGTGGCGGGTAAGGAATGATGCCACCAAGTCGGAATTCTGGTACTTAGTGCCAGAATTCCGCTTCAAATTGGCTTTTGACCGATGAAATTGATGAACCTTGTGCTTAGTTTTGAATGCTATCCCATGCCCGGACTATATCTACACATCCCTTTTTGCAAACAAGCCTGCCATTATTGCAACTTCCATTTTTCCACCTCGTTGCGGATGAAAGGGGCCATGGTGGAGGCTATTTTGAAAGAACTGGATTTGCAGCAGGGGTATCTCAAAGGCGAGGAAATTCAATCGATTTATTTTGGTGGTGGCACGCCTTCTTTGTTGGAAACCAAGGAATTAGAGCAGATTTTTTCAAACATTCACCGACTCCACCGCGTTGCGCCGGATGCGGAAATAACGCTTGAAGCCAATCCCGACGACCTCACGCCAGCAAAACTCCGCGACCTTAAAAACTATACCCCCGTCAATCGCCTGAGCATCGGTATCCAGTCTTTTGCGGATGTGGATTTGCGTTGGATGAACCGCGCCCACAACTCGGTGCATGCCCGGGCTTGCCTGGACGATGCAATAGGCATGGGATTTCATGACCTGACGATAGATTTGATTTACGGTTCGCCTACCACCCCAGACGAGCAATGGGCAGAAAACCTCCGCCTGGCTTTTGAATACGACATTCCGCACTTGTCCTGCTACTGTCTCACGGTGGAAGACGGCACAGCGCTTGGAACCTTTGTGCGACGTGGTCAACAGCCCCCGGTGGACGAAGACCGCGCTGCCCGGCAGTTTGAAACCCTGATGGAATCGGCGGCTAAGAAAGGGTATGAGCATTACGAGATCTCCAATTTTGCAAAACCGGGGCGTTATGCGCGGCACAACACCAATTACTGGCGTTCGGAATCTTACCTCGGTCTTGGGCCTTCCGCGCATTCTTTCGACGGCGTTTCGCGGCAATGGAATGTGGCCAACAATGCGCAGTATATCAATGCTTTAGCAACAGGGAATGTGCCGTTTGAGCGCGAGGTGCTCACGCCCGAGCAAGTGTACAATGAGTATGTGATGACCTCCCTTCGCACCATGTGGGGAGTGGATTTGGAAAAAATCAGGGCGATGGGGCCGGGATTTGTCCAGCATTTTGAGACCAGTTCCCAGCCGTTTTTGGTCTCCGGCGATTTGGAAAAATCAGGGGAAAACTACCGCCTTTCCCGCGCTGGAAAACTTTTGGCCGACCGTGTGGCGATGGAGTTGTTTCTCTAGTGAAAAACTCAAATCACTTGGAATCTGCCACTGATATTTACGAAATATGCGAAATGAATTTCACCCTACCTTTGCATTATGCTACGAATCCTATTAGTTGAAGATGAAGCCCATATCCGCGATGCGGTAAAACTCAACCTCGAACTCGAGGGGTATGAGGTAGTGGGTACGGGCAATGGCCGCAAGGCGCTCGATTTATTTGCAAGCCAACACTTTGACCTCTTGCTGCTGGATGTGATGCTGCCAGAGGTGGATGGTTTTGACATCACAGAAAAGGTACGCCTCACGAACACCGAGGTTCCGATTTTGTTACTCACGGCCAAGGACATGAGCCAGGACCGGGTCATGGGGCTCAAAAAAGGCGCAGACGATTACCTGACCAAGCCCTTCAATCTGGAAGAATTGTTATTGCGGGTAAGCAAGCTCTTGAAAAGAAGTCAGCGGCAAAAAGGCGAAAGCCTGACCTTGTTTGAATTTGGCGGCAACAAAATCAACTTTGAAACCTTCGAGGCCACCACTTTCCGGGGCGAGGAAATCACGCTCACGAAGAAAGAAACCATGTTGCTCAAGCTCCTCGCCGAACGCAAGGACGAGGTGGTGAGCCGCAACCAAATCCTGCAAGCGGTGTGGGGCTACGATGTGTTCCCCAGTACCCGCACGATTGACAACTTTATCCTTTCTTTCCGAAAATACTTTGAAGAAGACGCAAAGACCCCTCGTTTTTTCCATTCTATACGAGGGGTTGGGTATAAGTTTACGATGTGATGGTGGTGGATTTTAGGAATGTGGTCAATATATATTAGCTTGAAACAGCTTTACGGCTGAAAATATATACATTAAAACAAGACGAAATGACTACAAAAAAGCCAGAAATTGAACAATTTATAGAGGCTTTTAACGCTTCTTCCACCCGTACTAGAACCCTGCTTATTGGACTTTTATTTGCATCGATATTATCATTCATAGCAGTGATTGATTCTATGCATAGCTGGTATGGATCTAGGATTGAGATTCGTCAAGTGGCTTTGCAATGGTTTAACTTTCCTGAAGACAATCCGAACCACAAGGAAAAAATTGTCCCCAATCAGGTTGGTAAGGATTCTTTGAATAAACCGCTTGTAGTCGATAAAACAACCACAGATACGGCTTTTCACTCTATTGAGGATTTTGCACATGCGCTGGAACAGAAAGAAATGAATCCAAAGGAAAGACTGGATTCCACTCAAATCCAGCAAATTTTGCACAATGCCATAAATCTGGAGTGTTTTACGTGCATTGGAGAAAATAATAGTGACTTGCCGTATTGGATTACCTTGAAACCATTTGAATCTGTTGGTGCACGAGCAATCCCGACCAAGAAGGAAAGGAAAAACCTTTATAAAGTTTTGTCTAGGGCTGCGGCTTATGCAAATGATTATTCACCGCACTCAAAAGAAGAGTATGAGTATGCATTGGAAAATTTAATGGAAGCCCAAACCGAGAATTTTACGCTTTTACGAATGCCAATTTTGGGTGTTTCATTCGATATCAATTATTTAGGTTTGATAAGTGGAATTATCATGTACTCGTTGATGGCGTTGTTATACCTCAGTATGGTGCGCGAAGATCGGAATCTGAAGACCTTGTTTGGTCATGGTTGGAAGGATGAGGAAACGGATAACAGGCGACTGTATGAATTACTCTCCATGTACCAGGTACTCACCGTGCCCCAAAAACTTTACAGACCCGATAACCGTAGGGATATGCTTACCCGAAAATTTGTAGTGGGTGTGTTTATGTTCCCTTGTTTTGTCATACTTTTTATATTCATTTATGATTTGATATCTTTCAGGGTTGGACTTATGCTGAACCCAGGAATGACGATAATTACTAGTTCATCAACCCTTGTTGCCTTGTTTGCAATCGGCTATTTTTCGTATAAACTAATTGATAGACAAACCCGTATCAACAGGCTTTGGGATAATCAATATTTTCGTCTTCATCTGGATAATTTCCTCTCAACCAATCTTCAAAAGGAAGAAACATCCCCATTTGCCACCTTAGAACAAGCAAAGGTCAACTGGGCAAATGCAGTTTTTAAGGTAAAGGGTAAAAAGCCAATGACCGAAAAAGAGTGTGTCAAACACTTCCGCGAGTTTTTGAACCTCTGCTACGATAAATTTGAAGACAAGTTGGATGAAAAAATCACCAAGGAGCAGCAAGATATTTATTGGGAAAAACTTGAAACCTGGTATAAGGCCCATCGAACCTATTCAACACGAAAACAGTTTAGAAAAGAACTCACCCAAATGATGAACGATATCCAAGCTTCCAATCCTCCCAATAACCAATCTCCAATCACCAATTAACCAATCACCCACATGTGGTTGCTAAAAAAAATACTGATCCTGCTCGTCCGCCTCTACCAAGTGACGCTCTCGCCTTTTTTGGGAGCGAACAAATGTCGGTACCAACCCACCTGCTCGCATTATGCCATTGAGGCCTTGGAAGTGTGGGGGCCATTCAAAGGGACGTATATGGCTGCGATGCGGATTTTGCGTTGCCACCCCTGGAGCAAACACCCCATCCACGATCCGGTGCCTAAAAAGACGGAAGCATAATGGATTTCCATTTAAAACGTTTTGCCAGCGTTGACTGTTGACCATTGACTTTTGACCATTGACTTTTAACTTTTAACTGAATTTGTACATGAAATTTTCCCGCTTTTTTCCGCCAGCGTTGTTGTTGCTTTTTGTGGTAGCAGTGCTTGCCCCGGCTTGCAGTGAAAAGGTTGGCTGCCCGAAGGCAACCCACGCCAGTGATGTTTTCTCCAAAGATGCCAAGAAAAAGAGCAAGAAAAACTGATTTGGACATGAAGATTCGTCGCTATTGGCCCATGTTTTTCATGTTGTTTTTTGCTGTTGCGTTGGCGGCACCTGCTTGTAGTAAAAAGACGGGTTGTCCGGCTGAATCCAGTTTAAGAGCTCCCAAAAAGAAAAAAGGAAAGCCACAGAAAGGCTTGATGCCCAAGAAGATGCGCAAAAAAGTGGGCGGTTAAATACCCTTGCTTTTGTAAAGTAAATAGTGGGTTGTTCGCCATGGGCGAGCAGCCCATTCCTCGTTTTCATACCCCAACAAATAACTTTTTTTGTAAATTCTTTGCAGAAAGCGCAAGTCGGCTCAATTTTCGCAGCCAAAAAATCTTTTACTCGTTCCAATACCTTTTACTAGCTTTTATCCATGAATCGAGCTTTACTCCTTTGCCTTTCGGTCCTCACACTCAATCTTTTTGGTAAGGTCATTTCGCCAGAAAGATTGGAAACAGGAACCCCCATTTTTTCACTAAATTCCCCTAGTAATCTCACTTCAAAACCGCTTGCCCAGCTCGTTTTGATGGACACCGTGTCGCCGGTAATCAACTGCCCGGCTTCGGAACTTATCCTGATTGCTACGCAAGGCGTCTGCGACACAGTACTGAACTATTCCGTTACGGCCACAGACGACCAAGGACCGGCCATTGTGATTCAATTGTCAGGCCCTGCATCGGGCAGTGTTTTTCCGATGGGAGTGAGCACTTGTGTGTTTTTGGCCACCGATTTGGCAGGTAATACCGCTACCTGTTCTTTTTCTTATACGGTGGAAGATGGCGGGGTACCCATGTTGAATTGTAGGGATTTAGTCACCATTGCCCTAGATGCCAATTGCATGCGCCCCCTATTGCCTGGGGAGGTTTTGGAGGGCGGTCCTTACGGTTGCTGGAACCGTTATTTTACAGAAGTGGATCGGATAATGCCCTTTGGGAATGGCCCTTGGGGACCAGCGATTTTTAACGCCAATGATATCAATAAAACATACCAATGCCGGGTCACGGACAACGAAACCGGCAATAAATGCTGGGGAAACGTCAAAATCCTGGATACTTTACCTCCCGTATTCAATTGCCAGCACCTGGTAGTATCTTGTTCGGAAGATAACCTAAGCCCCAATTTTTTGAAAGATAGCCTAGGGCTTACCGCCGCCATGCCGCAGGTGAGCGACGCTTGTGGCATCATTACCTTTTTGGGACATATTGACGACTCTGATTTGCTGAACTGTGATTCCCCGTTTACCAAAGTGATCAACCGGATGTGGCAGGCCAATGATGAACACGGGAACACCAGCACCTGTATCCAGCGAATTCAAATGCACCGGCACACCATCGATGAGGTTCAAATTCCGGCAGATATTACCCTGAATTGTCTGGATGCCAACGTGGATCCCGCTGTTACAGGCAGTCCATTTGTGATGTACCAGGGCCGCAAATACGAGATGGAAAACAACTCCATCTGTGATATTTCAGCCTTTTATACAGATTACCCACTGCCACTTGCTTGTGGGGATGTACGGGTACGCCGCCTCTGGGAGTTGTTTGATTTTTGCACCGGGGAAACACAGAACCTTCTTTTACAAAACATCTACATCCTGGATGAAACAAGCCCAACCGTAGCCTGCCCAGCATCGCTGTTTATCACGGTGGATGCCGATACCTGTCGTGGTGTAGTGGATTTGCCCGATGCGGTATTGAATGATGCTTGTTCACAAATGGCCTCTTTTCAAGCGTTTTGGGATGAGGATGGTCTGTCGAAAACATTGTTGGGTTCTTTGGCCGACTTTTCTGGAAACAACCCCAATAGTTTTGACACGCTGGGGGTAATGGGAACGGCTGTTTTCCCGGTCGGCACCACTACGATTTCCTATGTAGCCGAAGACAGCTGTGGCAACATCGGCGACTGCACGTTCAACCTGACGGTGGCAGATATGGTGCCCCCAGTGGCGAAATGCGATACCTTTTCGACCCTCCAACTTTTGGAGGACGGCACGCTGGCCATTGGTGCTTCGGCCCTGGACAATGCTTCTATGGATGCATGTACGCCCATAGCTTTTAAAACGCGGTTTTTGGAGGTTAGCGCTTGCCTGTTCGATACGCTTTGGACGGATACTCTTCGGTTTTGTTGTTTGAATCAAGACGATACCTTGGACGCGGTGTTGCGGGTATATGACATTCCGGTGCCAAACGGTACGGTGTCCAATACTTTTGGAAGTGGGCATTTTAGCGATTGTGCGCTGAAAATAGCCATTACCGACCCGAACCCACCGGTTTGTGTAGCACCACAAAACCTGACCGTAGATTGTGAGTCTTTTGACCCAACACTAGAATCCTATGGAATAATCGTTTCTACTTCCTGTATCGTCGATTCCATGGCCATGGAGGTGGATTATACCCAGTTTGATACGGTTTGTAATCGGGGGACAGTCACCCGAATTTTCAAGGTTTTTGACGCGGCCGGGAATGTTGGGGGCTGTGCACAAGCAATTACCGTCGATTATGTCCAGGATTATTACACGAAATTCCCGGACGACGTGATTGTAACTACCTGCGACTCTACGGGAATTTATGGCGAACCACTTTTCTTTGGGCAAAACTGTGAAGATTTTAAGGTGGAGTTTACGGATGAAGTTTTCACCGTCGTGCCAGATGCCTGCTTCAAAATCGAACGCACCTGGAAAATCACCAACAACTGTACTTACAACGATACGCTGCCGCTTATCGTGATTCCAAACCCCAATCCTTTTGCAACCCCAAACCACCCCAGCAACCTACCCGGGCCAATTGTGTCAGCATGTACCACCGTGGGCCCTTGGGCGGCCAGCACTGTAAAAATAAACCCCACAGACCCTTTGCCTACGCTTTACTGTAATTTTTGGGAGCAAAATGCCAACGGTTACCAGTACAAACAAATCATCAAGATAACTGACGGCATAGCGCCTACGGGCACCTACACCGTCCCAGCTTGCTCCAACCAAAACTGGATTACTACCAACAACGCCCAATTCTGGCATGAAACCTATTGGACCGACCCCAATATTGGCGGAAACGATATGTGCGAGGAGCCTACGGAGTTGAGTATTGTGGGTACAGACGCTTGTTCTGGGGCGAGTGTCAACATCGAATACCTGCTTTTCCTCGACTTGGATGGAGATAATATTACAGAAACGGTAGTAAACTCGGTTCATGTGGGAGCGGGTGGATTGGGATGGAACAATGTGCGGTTTAACAACCTGAATACCCCCAACTTTGTCGGTGGTACCAATCGTGCATTTGACGAACGGCCAGTTCCTGCGGACCAAAAAGTCGGGTTTGCTATAGAAGAAACCATTGCTGGCAACACCAAAACCGCAAGGGTTCGATGGAACACTGAGCAGCAGCCCAATGCATATTTCCCACCCGAACTCCCACATGGCAACCATAAAATCAAATGGTTCATCACGGACGGATGTGGCAATAACAAGGAAATCGAATATTCATTCTCCATCAGGGATTGCAAAGCACCCACGGCGGTATGTCTTGCTCCGTTGAGTGTTAATCTACCGCCAGCAGGGTTTATTACCATGCACGCGGCAGATTTCCTGCAATACGCCGAAGACAACTGTACCCCAGACAGCTTGATTGATATTGCGATTCGAAAATGTGGATCTGGGACAGGGTTCCCGGTGGATGGCAACGGCAACCCAAGTCAATCCGTCACGTTTAACTGTACCGAACTCGGCACCCAATGCGTTGAGATCTGGGCTATTGACAAAGCTGGAAATGCTGATTTTTGTGAAGGAACGCTGCTCTTGAAAGACGATTTGGGAAACTGCGGCAGTAACGATTCCATCATCGGCCGTATCATCACAGAGCAAGGAGTCGGGATTGCGGATGTTTCAATATCGATTGAGGGCACCAGTAATTTTGCACCCCCGTTCAGCAATTTCTTCCCAAACCTCACAGATAGCCTTGGCTATTATTATTTAGGAAACCAATATCCAATTGATGCAACGTTTGACATCCGTCCGGAGCGGGACGACAACCCACTAAACGGCGTCACGACCTACGATTTGGTCCTGATTTCCAAACATATAGTAGCCACGGAGCCGCTCAATTCGCCCTATAAAATGATCGCGGCGGATGCGAATAAAAGTGGTAGTGTCACTTCGTTTGACATCGTGGAAATCCGAAAACTCATCCTAGGTATTTACATGGAATTGCCCAACAACACCAGTTGGCGTTTTGTGGATTCGAGCTTTGTTTTCCCCAACCCGCTCAATCCGTTCCAAACGGGATTCCCCGACACCATTCCTTTCAGCAATCAAGCACCTTACAATTTCATCGGTATAAAAGTGGGCGATGTGAATAACACCGCGGTGCCGAATTTCCAAGCTCCAGCTGAGGAAAGGTTTGAAGACACAGTGTACTTCGATACGGAGCATCGTGACGTTCAAATAGGGGATGTTTTGACTTAAAA
>JALHPW010000094.1 GCA_022842255.1 Saprospiraceae bacterium
CGAAAACCCGTTCCTGCTCATTACCGACAAGAAAATCAGCAACATGCAAGACCTCGTGCCCGTGCTCGAGAAATCCTTGCAAACTGGTCGCCCACTCCTCATCATCGCAGAAGATGTTGACAGTCAAGCACTTGGCGTATTGGTGGTCAACCGCCTCCGCGCTGGCTTGAAAGTGGTTGCTGTTAAAGCCCCTGGCTTTGGCGACCGTCGCAAAGCCATGTTGGAAGACATCGCTATCCTGACCGGCGCTACCGTCATCAGCGAAGAGCAGGGTTACAAACTTGAAAACGCAGGTCTTGAGCACCTCGGTTCTTGCGAGCGCATCACGGTCGACAAAGACAACACTACCGTAGTGGGCGGCAAAGGCAAGGCGGAGGACATCAAAGCGCGCATTGGTCAAATCAAGCAGCAAATTGAAGCTACCACTAGCGATTACGACAAAGAAAAACTGCAGGAGCGCCTCGCCAAATTGGCAGGTGGCGTGGCAGTACTTTACATCGGCGCCGCTACCGAAGTGGAAATGAAGGAGAAAAAAGACCGTGTGGACGATGCACTCCACGCTACCCGCGCTGCCATCGAAGAAGGCATCGTGCCTGGGGGTGGTGTAGCCCTCGTGCGTGCCATCAGCAGCCTTGACAAACTCAAGGGCGTGAACGAAGATGAGAACTACGGGATTGCCATCGTGCGCAAATCACTCGAAGCACCCATCCGTATTATCGCCGAGAACGCAGGTGTAGACGGTTCGCTGGTGTTCCACAAAGTACTCGACGGCAAAGGTGCTTTTGGCTACAATGCCCGCACCGATGAATATGAAGACCTGAAAAAAGCAGGGATCATCGACCCAACAAAAGTAACGCGTGTAGCATTGGAAAATGCAGCATCGATTGCTGGCTTGGTACTGACCACAGAATGTGTTATCAGCGAAAAACCTAAAAAAGCAGAAGGCCACAGCCACGGCCACCCAGACATGGGCGGCATGGGCGGCATGATGTAAGCCAGTGTGATACTTTGACATTGAGATATTAGGATATTAAAACGGGCGTGTCGGCAACGATGCGCCCGTTTTTTTATGTCAAAATGGAGACTTGGCCACCATTCAGTTGGAGGAAACGCAGAAGTGCAAACCACTCAGCTTTGCTAATTTCCCGACAATACCCGTAAATACTCAAGGGCGATATTGAGGAGTATCCTACATTGGTCTGGGATTTTTCTCATCTGAACTTTACACCCTACTAATCTCTTTGACTTATGAAGAATCAATCTTTTACATCCTTATTTCTCTTTTTGTTTTTTGCTCAAACCCTTTTTGCGCAAGATTGTCCACCGCCAGGGTTTCCAGAACCTGGCAACACCTGCCCACTAGCGCCCATCCTTTGTCCGGATTTGGACGGGTATTGTTCTACCATCAATAACAACAATCAAGAAATGCCATTTCCGTGTTGCAGCGGCGGCTGGACACTCAACAACGATGAGTGGTTTGGTTTTTTTGCAGGAACCACCACCATTACCATACAAATCACCCCACAAAACTGCTCCAGTAGCGGCATTAGTTTGGGCCTACAGGGTGCCATTTATGATGCTTGTCCCTTTGGCAACAACCCACCCAATAGTGCCTGGTGCGCGGCCAACCTGATGGATATCCAGTGCAATTGCACGCAAAGCCCATTTATCCTGACCGCCAATGATTTTGTGGTCGGAGAAGTATATTGGATTGTCCTGGATGGTTGCAATGGCAGTGTTTGCGATTATACCGTTGATGTTCTGGAGGGCTCCACAGTAGGTTTTGCACCACCCAATCCGAGTGAAATCATGGGGCAAAATGTTGTTTGTCAGGGTATTAGCGCGGATTACACCGTTGAGGTTGCGAGTGCGGCCACTATTTACGACTGGACACTCGACCCCGCCAGTGCGGGTACCCTGAACAATCAGGGAGAAACACTGACCATCAACTGGTCACCGAATTTCAGTGGCACTGCCGAGCTTTGTGTGAGCACGGCCAACCTATGTTATACCAGTTCGAGCGCCTCCTGCCTAACGATTCAGGTAGTCCCCGATGCCACGAGGTCGGAGGACATTACGTTCTGCCCCGGCGATTCGATTGTGTTGGATGGGCAGGTCTACAATCAGTCGACTACGGTGATGGACACCATTGTCGATGCCAATGGTTGCGACACCATAATTACTTACAATCTTATTTTATTGGCCAACCCCACCCGATTGGAAAGCATTTCGCTGTGTCCAGGCGCGTCAGTTACGATTGGTGGGCAAGTATATAGCCAGTCCGGAACTGTTTTGGATACCCTTTCGTCCCTTTCGGGCGGATGTGACACGATTGTTACTTACACACTCACCCAGGTACCCACCCCTACCATTACCAGCACCATCGGCTTTTGTCCGGGTGAAACCATCCCCTTGGGCGGCGTCAATTATACCCAACCTGACACGGTAACCCTTACCCTACCTGCAACGAACAACGGATGCGACACCCTTGCTACCTATATTTTGCAATACCTCACGCCTGCGCCCTCAAGCGTATCCATTGCTTGTCCGAACTCGATTACGGTCAACCAAGCCAGCGGTGGGAGCGCAGTGGTCAACTACAATGCACCGACCGCAAATAGCGATTGCCCCTGCCCCGGCATTGAGCTTGCTTTGACCAGTGGACTTGCATCGGGCAGCAGTTTCCCGCAAGGGCAAACCTCCATCTGCTACGCAGCCCAGGACAGTTGTGGTCAATCGGCCTCCTGCTGCTTTACGGTCAGTGTTCTGGAAGAAGGCGACCCTTGCGACACCAAAATCAATGGCTGCATCAAATACGAGCTCCTGACCATTACGGAGGATGTGGAAGAAAACCGCACCTATCGCATCCGGGTGACCAACAACTGCCCGAACAAACTGCTTTACACGGCCATCCAGGTACCCGACGGCATGGTGGCCATCGAACCCGCCACATTCTCTATCTACACGGCACCTTCTGGTAATACGTACCGGGTACGCAACCCGAATTTCAGCCCGATGTATTCGGTTCGCTTCTCGTCTATTGCTGACAGTATCAACCTGGGCGAATCCGATATTTTCAGGTACACCTTGCCTGCGCAGGCCGAGGTCACATTCATCAACATCGTTTCCCGATTGGTCAATTATGTCTACCTGGAAGCGCACTTGAATACTTTTTATTGCCCCATTGGTATTACACCGGTAGACGACCGTCCTGGAGGCGACCGAACGGTAGAACCTGCTTTTGTAGGTCGGATGGATGCCGCACTGCAGGTATTTCCCAATCCAGCCAACCAACAGGTGTACGTTGAAACGCTTGGACAAGCGGGCGAGCTCAGTTTGCACGACGCTACCGGGCGGGTTGTTTTGCGCCAGCAGGTGGCAGGGCCAGAAACGGTATTTTCGGTGGAAGGACTACCGCTAGGAATCTATCAGGTTGTTTTTGTGGGGGAAAAGGCAATCCAGCATTGTTCGTTGGTTGTGCAGCATTGATAAGTTAAACAGCAAAACAGGAGAACCGGAGAACCACAAAATTTAAAGCCAAGAGGGGTTTGCACCCGAAAAAAGAAGATAGGCATTATATTTCGGTGTCAATTCGCGTGGCTTTAAATCTTGTGGATCTCCGGTTATGCTGTTTTGCTTGGAAGTAATGCCCAAAACTGTGGTTGGCTTTTAGCACGACTTGGGTCCACCTTTGCAGTGTTCATTACGAGCGTGTAACAATGCTGTGTGTGCCGAAAAGGCACCATTGCCACGTCTGCGACAATTCTTGGAATAAAGCTGCCCCAAGCACAACTACCATTTGGATGTATCGCCCTACATTCGGGGCGGGGATTTTCTTGTCTATTCTTGGCGGTTTTTTAGAAGGGGAAACCGATGGAGATGGGCTTGAATTTCCCTCTTTTTTTTGAGTTTGCCGAGGGGTTAGGGGTGACCTGGCCCTGCTGTCCAATGCCTCCAATCATTTACCCAATATTATAGACTTATGAGCATTTGGAAATTTCTTACCCATTTCTCTTTCGCACTTTTATTTGTGCAGCTTTCTGGCTCCTTGCACGCACAACAGCACTTTTCGGTGCAGCTAGAGGGTGTCAAGATGCGAGCGCCACTCTCGCTGCCCAAAGGCAACTCGACCGTCCAAATTTGCGGGCTTGAAGCTGGCAATTCGTACAAAATCGTGGCCACGCCCATGCGGTTCGGACAGCAAGCGGATTTTGAAATCGCGCCTGCTACAGCCTTTTCAAAAGGGGCGAGCAACATTCCTTTCCTGCGGGCCAAAAAGCATTCGGTGAGCTTTGCCGCTCCTTCCACCTGCGTAGAAATCCAGGTAAAGACCGGCAGTTTGGAACAAGGGACGGAAGTGCCCATGTACCTCTCCATCCTTTGCGAGAATTGCCCGGAAGCCAATGATTGGTTGAAAAAAATAACGGGACAGGCCGAACAGGCCGTATTGGATGTTCAAGGCGGGCTTTCCGCACAAACATTGGTGGAAGATGTATTGGTGGGTGGCGGCTGTTTTCAAATCAGCAATGTGACTTATGCTGGCCAACCCGGCCAGATTGGCACTTTTTCCAATGGACTTTCCAATATTGGGTTCAACACCGGGGTCATCATGGCTACTGGCGATATCAGTGTGGCAACCGGCCCGAACGATGCGGACGGGTCGAGCCTGGGATATGGCCTCGAAACGCCTGATGCGGAATTGGAAACCCTGACTTTTGGGGATATCAATGACATGGCCAATATCGAATTTGATTTTGTGCCCACTCAGCCACAAGTCACGTTTGAGTTTGTTTTTGCCTCTGAGGAATATTGTGAGTACGTGAACTCAGCCTTTAATGACGTATTCGGGTTCTTTATTTCAGGCCCTGGGATTGTGGGGACCCAGAATATCGCGTTGATCCCTGCTACCAACGTCCCCATTACCATCAACAGCCTCAACCACATGGTGAATGGCGCATTTTACACGCATAATACCCCTTCTTCCGGGAACAACTGCCAAAGTGGGGGCTCTAGTGGGACTGTTACCCCGGTTCCGCCAGCCACTGGCCCTGCCACGGTAGAAGTGCAATACGATGGTTTTACCAAAAAGATGGTGGCCATTGCCAATGTAGTGCCTTGCCAGACCTACCATATCAAACTCAAGGTGGCCGATGTCGGCGACGGGGTTTGGGACTCTGCAGTATTCCTCCGGGCCAACTCGTTCGATGCAGGTGGCGCAGTGTTGGCAAGTCCCGCTTATCCAGGCGGCTTTGGTTCGGCCTATGAAAGTTGCGATGCCGGCAGCATCCGTTTTGTTCGCGGCAATGGCAATCCGAATCTCCCGTTGCCCATCAGTTTCACGGTAGGCGGCACGGCCACTCCGGGGGTCGATTATGTGCCCATCACCAGCCCAATCGTGATTCCGGCAGGACAAAACGAATTGATTGTCCCAATCACCGTCATCCCAGACCAGCTCGCGGAAGGCCAGGAAAACATCCAGCTCATCATCCCAAATGCCTGCTCTTGCACCCAAGGAATCGTTGAATTTTTGATCAACGACCGCCAAGAGCTCACGGTTAATTTGGACAACCAAACCCTCTGCGCCGGGGATGTAGCCTCACTTGTGCCCCAGGTGGCTGGTGGTTTGCCCAGATACAATTATTACTGGAGCACTGGGGATACCACGGTCAGCATCAGTCCCACAACTTCCGGCGTTTATTCTTTAATCGTAGCGGATGGTTGCGGTGGCACCGTCGAAGCGGCTGCAGAGCTGAATTTCACGGCCTGCGGTTGCGATGCGGAAACCTTCCTCAAAACCATTGGCAATGTGGGCGAAAACGTGCGCGGGTACGGCATTTACGACAGCCAGGATGGCAACCTCTACATCACCGGGTCGAAGCAGGACAGTGCGGCCATCCTTAAAATGACCCCGGCTGGGGCTGTGCTTTGGATGCGTACTTTTGATGTACACGATGCGGCAAATGACTATATCTCAGAGCTCATCGTGGATTCCGAGGGGATACTTGTCGGGTGTGGTCAAAGTGGCGACCAACAACCGGGCACATCGGGATTTGTGTTCCGGTACAACCCGGTCACGAACAATATGCAGTGGATCAATACATTTGGACTGGAATCGCCGTATGTGTTCGGTTTGATGGAACTTCCAAATGGAAATTATTTGCTGTACGACAACCCACATGCGGGCACCAATGACAACCGGATGCTCGAAATAACACGTCCAGATGGGGCCATTGATGCCGCGAGCCCGCTGAGCCAAAAAATCAATTTGGGCAGTGCCGACAATTTCAACAGTGCGACCCTTTTCAATGGGAAGCTGTATGGGGTGGGCCGTTATACCAATGGGGCCGATTTCGTGAACATGCGCCACACCCTTTCGCGTATTGATTTGGGTACCGGAAACGTGGAGTGGACAAGACTTAGCCACGTGGCACCGGATCAGAGCGCCCGTATTTATGGCATGGACCTTTTGATTGAAGACAACAGCATTATTTCGGTCAGTTATGGTAGCGAAGTGGACGATAATTTGGCCAATAGCAGCATTTATCTCCAAAAAACGGGCTTGGGAGGAGCTTTGGCCTGGTCCAAACGTTTTGAAATTCCGGAAGCGTTCAGCGAGGTGGTGGAAGAGGTAATCAGCGTCCCGGATGGCTTTATCCTCTATGGCAACGACCAGGATGGTTCCGGCGATTTGTACCTGATCAAAACAGACAAAGCTGGTGTATTGCAATGGTCCAAAAAAGTGGATTTTGGCGCAAACGACTATGTACCATCACCATCCACATTCCAATCCCAGATATTGCTGAACGGGAACAGCCTGTTTTTCATAGCCTCCACAGAAGGCCCTGGCGACAGTCAGATGCTGGTGGCCAAAACCACCCTGGATGCGGTACTGGAAGGGACTTGCGACTTTATAAAACCCCTCGTAGTGCAATACAGTGAGGTAAACGACGCGGTCAACTTCCCTGTAGTGGTGCAAAACGTACCCTTTAATGAGGAAACCGCTACACTGGTCCTTACACCAATGCCCACCAGTTTGCAGGTAGAAAACCAGTGTGAGGTATTTGTGAACGATACCTTGAACTTTGAAATTTGCTTCGGCGAATCGATAACCATTGAGGGCAACAGCTACAGCCAGGACACCAGTTTTACCGTGGAAATAAGCGGCAATGGCGGTTGTGACACCTTGCGGACTTTCATCGTCGACATCCTGCCCCAACTCACTGTCGCTGAAGCCATTGAACTCTGCCCCGGCGAAACGGTGACCATTGGCGGACAAGAAGTCAGCCAAGCAGGGGTGTACCTTTTGATGCTCGACGGCGTCAACGGGGAATGCGACACCACCGTGACTTACACCGTTACCCTGTTGCCTTATCCAACCCGTTCGGAAGACATTTCCTTCTGTCCGGGCGAATCGGTGACCATTGGCGGACAAGTATATGACCAATCCGGCACGGTGGTGGATACGATTGCCTCCGCGACGGCTTGCGATACGATCGTAACTTACAACTTGACGCTCCTGCCCTATCAAACCCGTTCGGAAGATATTTCCTTCTGTCCAGGCGAATCCGTGACCATAGCCGGACAAGTATACAATCAATCCAGCACGGTGGTGGATACTGTGTCTGCACTGGCGGGTTGCGATACCATCGTAACTTACACCCTAACGCTCCTACCCTATCAAACCAGTTCGGAGAACCTCTCCTTCTGTCCGGGCGAATCGGTGACCATTGGCGGACAGGTGTACAACCAATCCGGCACGGTGGTGGACACCATAACCAGCACTACGGGTTGTGATGTCATTGTGACGTACACGCTGACCCTGCTTCCTCAGCCCAGCTTCAACCAGACCATTGCTTTTTGTCCCGGCGAAACCATCACCCTGGGCGGTAGCAATTACACCCAGCCCACAACCGTGACGCTCACACTGCCTTCCACCACGGGCGGTTGCGACACCCTGGCCACCTATATTTTGCAATTCAGCACACCAGCGCCGTCCAACGTCAGCATCAACTGTCCGGGGGCCATTACCATTGGTCAACCCAGCGGTAGCAACGGGGCGGTGGTGAATTTCGACCCAGCCACGGCCAGCTCGGATTGCACTTGTCCGGGCATTCAACTGACCCAGACAGAGGGTTTGCCCTCTGGCAGCAATTTCCCACTGGGCACCACCTCGGTTTGTTACACGGCCCAGGACAGCTGCGGCCAGACGGCTTCTTGCTGCTTCAAGGTCACCATTGGGGAAGACGACCCCTGCGATACCAAAGTGGTCAGTTGCATCAAATACGAGCTCCTCACCATTACCGAGGACCCCGACGAAAACCGCACGTACCGCATCCGGGTGACGAACAACTGCTCCAACAAGTTGATTTACACGGCCATACAGGTACCCGACGGACTCGTGGCGATGGAACCAGCCAACTTCTCCATCTACACTGCCCCATCTGGCAACACGTACCGGGTGCGCAGCCCGAATTTCTCGCCGCAGTATTCGGTTCGGTACTCGTCCATCGCGGACAGCATCAACAACGGTGAGTCGGATATCTTCAGGTACACCTTGCCAGCGCAGGCCGATGTGACCTTTATCCACGTGGTATCGCGCTTGGCGCCCTACGTGTACCTGGGTGCGCACCTCAACACCTTCTACTGCCCGATTGGAGTTACGCCGACCGACGACAACCGTCCTGACGGATTCGAGCGCGACGAGGCCGAGATCATTGATATCCTGCCCAACACAGAGCTCCTGCTTTTCCCTAGTCCGACGAGCGGTGAACTCTACGCCGACTTCTCTCCGTGGGAAGGCGAGGCCTTGAACGTGCAGGTATTGGACAGTCGCGGGCAACGCATCCAGCAGCGCAACCTGACCGCTGGCGGGGATGCCCAACAGTTTGAACTACCGAGTGAGCTGCCCAACGGTCTGTATTTTATGGAAATTCGGACCGAAGCGGGTGCGAAGTTTGTGGGTCGATTTGTGGTGCAGCGGTAGGGGGAAAATCGCCAAAAACGTCAATTTTTGGTCGATTTTGAAGCTATTTTGCATAAAAAAGACATTCATGGAACGCGGCTATACTTTTGAGCGTTAGCCGTGTTCCATGATGTTGAAAAAATAAAATAGAAAAGTTTTCACTTAGGCTTTGAGAAAAGGAGAAGGTCGCAATATATTTGCGGCCCAATTTGGATAGGTGGGTGAGTGGCTGAAACCACCGGTTTGCTAAACCGACGCACGGGTAACCCTGTGCCCCGGGTTCGAATCCCGGCCTATCCGCGGTTTGGTAGTTGGTTTTTTAGGGATTTGGTTCAACCAATTAACTAATCACCAGTCCACCAATCACATCTTCGGGATGTAGCGCAGTCCGGTAGCGCACCTGCTTTGGGAGCAGGGGGTCCCAGGTTCGAATCCTGGTATCCCGACATTCATTATCAAGGGGTTACGTTGAGAAACGTGACCCCTTATTTTTTTGGTTTACAGCATGGTTTACATTGCTGTCGTTTTTCCCTGACAATAACCGAAATGCTTAAGGACTGGCGGGCCCTTCAAACAATTCCCTGAGTTGGTTCTGAATGCCAGGCCGCATACTTTCAGGCATTCAGCGATGACGACAGGCAACGCGTTGTCATTGACAGCTGTATTGATATCCAAGCGCCGACTGAATGCTTCATTTGATATACCTGTGATTTTGCCTGTGATTCCGTCAATCATGATTCCAATGCTCCAGGATATATGAAAGAATCAGGTTTTCTTTTGGCGGCGGTTTTCGAGGTGCGTAGCCGCTTCCGCTTCGATTTCACTCAGTGTCTTTCGCTTCCCTTGACGAATCCAATCTATGATTTCATCCTCGAAAAAATACAGTTTTTTGCCCTGCTTGGCATGCGGGATTTTTTTGGCTCCAACCAGACTGTAGATGGTGGGTTTGGCAAGGTTGGACATCTCGCTCACGCGGTCAATATTTATCGGAAGCCGACTGGCGTCGACTTTGGGCTGGGAAAGACTGGCTTGGAGTTGAAGCAAAATGCTTTCTATCGAAGTGAGCCTTTGGTCAAGCTCTGAAAATGGGTTTTGCATACGCCAACTCTTTTTTATAATCGTTGGCACAAAGGTTTTAATGAAAAAGAGGCATGGGTGCACCCTTGAGTGCACCCAAATATCACCCCATATCCCTTTTTATTTGTTCGACTACATCACGGAGCCCCAACCTTTCGAAATGCCCCTTGACAAACATGAAATCCTTCTTCCTTTCTTTAACGTCTTGTTTATTGTCCAAAGGTCTTATGAACTTCTTATGGATTTCAGACGAGCTTTTTCCGGTGAAAAATTCGGTAAAGGATTCCAATCCTGATTTGTCAATCCTACCCCAGATTCCAAGATGTTCAGCAAGATAGTACATAGCCAAAACCTGCCGGGTTGTTGTATTCCCAGGATTCTTCACCGGCTTCTCATCAGAGGGGCTTTCACTACATGCCAATTTTTCGCAGTCCTGATAATGGCAAATGGCATGTTCAACTTTATTCAGAGCATGCTCATAAATCAAAATCCCCTCATCAGGTGAATGATAGTATGGGTTACCGCAGCAAGTTGGGGCAATCACAAAATCCGGGTTTTCTTTATAAAACCTCAGTTCATCCAAGGCGCATTTAAAACAATGCCGACAATCATAGAGGAAGGAAAGCCTGTTATCATTGGAATGAGCGTTGTCCAACCGGTATCTGATATATTCATTCGCGAGTTCAGCACTTTCGTTGAGCAAGTCACATACCCAAACATCAGGATCATCAAAGTTTACCGTGCTGACCGAAGGCTTTTCACTGCGAAAAAGGTTCCTAACAAAACCTTCTGTGGTATTCATCATCTCTCTCTACTCCCTTTTATTTATAAAACAAAGGTAGCATAAAATCATAGCAAAACATCAACAATAACAACAAAATGATAAGCCGCACAATTGGGCAAACATCTTCCTGTCTTTGCATAACCGGTTTAATTCTTGATGCATAGTAATTTTGCCTTGAAACCCTTACCCTGATAGTCTCACCAATGAAATTATACCTACCCTGTTATAAAAATGACACCTGAACGGGCGTGTTTGATTTAACCAATTCTGCGATATGCTCAACGATCTTGACATCTATATGGAGTACCTTCAAACCAAAACGGTCATCGAGGTAGCTTATCAAACGTTGGTATTTGAAGCGACGCAGGACACCGCACACATAAAGAATTCCTAAAGTATGTGTGTGTTGAAGGAGAGGAAAATGCACAATTAATTCGGTCGCAGAATAGTCGATCCCAGGTTAATCATCCAGGACTGATTGACGTCAAAACTAAGATTGTTTGATATTATATTTTGATTATCTTGCTCTATTAAAATTTTTTTTACACAAAAATCCACCTTTGCGGAATTTTCTTTAAAATCCTTTTGGTTTTTCGAAGTTGTCACCAATAACTTTGCTGCAATATCCGGCTGGACGCGGTGTACAGGTTCAAACGCCCTTAGAGTGTGTCTGAAAAATATTTGAGATAAAAATCAGTTCGTAAATTTGCCTATGCGACGTTACGAACTACATGATAATCAATGGGATGCAATTAAAGAATTGTTCCCTGACCGGAGCGGTAAACAGGGCCGTCCAGG
>JALHPW010000095.1 GCA_022842255.1 Saprospiraceae bacterium
AAGGAGGTGGTCTACACGGGCAACAGACTGGTGACAGAGCAGATAGCTATTGGAAATAAGGAGATTAGCGTGGGCAAGCTAATCTTGTCGCCCACCAGAACCTACCTCCCGGTGCTTCAAGAAATATTGCGTGAGCATCGGAAGAAAATCCATGGGCTCATCCATGTCACGGGCGGTGGACAGACGAAAGTCATGAAGTTTGTGAAAGATGTCCACATTGTGAAAGACAACCTGTTCGAGCTACCACCCTTGTTCAAATTGATACAAGAAAGCAGCAAAACTCCTTGGCGCGAGATGTACCAGGTCTTCAACATGGGCCATCGAATGGAAATCTATTTGCCTGCAAGACATGCTGACACAGTAATGGCAATTGCCGCAAAATATGGCATCGAAGCGCGCGTTATTGGCCGCGTTCGCAAAGCACAAGGCGAAAAAGTAACCGTAAAAAGCCCGTTTGGGAAATTTGAATACATGTGATAAATGTGGCCAATTGGATAAATGTGGCCAATTGGATAAATGTGGTCAATGTGGAGATGCTATGCATTGGTCACATTCATCACATTGACCACATTAAACTAATTGACCACATTTATCCCATTGACCACATTAAAAAAATCGCTCATCATGAGAAAACTATTCACCCTTTCACTCTTGTTCGGCATTCTTTTACATGCTTGCCAAAATGACCCCGTTGCAGCACTCCAACATAGACTTATGGATCTTGACAAAGCCATGGGAGGAGCAGCCGTGACCGATAAAAACAAGGCGGTTGAATTTATCAAAACCTCCGAAGCGCTTGCGGGGCACCTTCAAAAAGACAACCCCGACCAATACGTGGATGTGCTCTTGAAAGCCGCAGGTCTTGCCAAAACCGTTGAAGACCCTCGTAAGGCCATTGAGTTGTACAAAAAAATAGCTGATGGGTTGCCACAGCACAAGAAAGCGCCCACAGCCTTATTTATGATTGGGTTTGTACAAGAAAACGACCTTCAGGAACTGGAAACGGCAAAGGCTACTTATGAGACGTTCCTTCAGAAGTACCCCAACGACCCTGATTTTGCGGATGATGCCCAAAATGCCATCAAGATGCTTGGAAAATCGCCCGACGAGATTGTCAAGGAGTTTGAAAAGCAAGTGCAGTGATGGTCTTTTAGTGTTATTGGGTCATTGAGTCATTGAGTCATTAAGTCATTGGGCCATTAAGCGCAAAGCCAATGCCGATTAATGACTATTAATGACGAACAATGACAACACTCAAAACCACCAGTTCACCTTTGCGGTCAATGCCCGGTTTTTTACCCCAAAAACCTCCACGCCGTAATTGTCGGTGTAAACCACGAACAGATCGCTCATTGGCCTAAAACGCCATTGGAAACGGCTGTTGATGTTGAAATTATCGGCCTGGGTGTTGTATTGGAGGAAGGTCGTCCACCAAATGTTTTTGGCAAAAAAGACTTCTAGTCGTGGTGTGATGTTCAGAAATTCGACATCGCAGTACGGGGCCGGAAAATCAAGCTGATTGTATTGAGCCCTCACGGCCACGTTCAAGATTGGCTGAAAACGACAGGTCAGTTCTATCCCTGCCTGCAACTGCTTGCCGTTATAAAATTCGCCAGCTCCGCCCGAGATACCATAAAAGACGGGTTGTCGATAATCAGAACTCCATTCAAACCCAGCCGATGCAAATTGATACATGCCTGCTGGCAGGGCAGGGCATTTTTGCAGGTCTTCTTCGCCGTCAAATTTAAATGGCACGGGTACGTCTGCCCAATTAGGACTGAATTTAAACGAGAGTTCGCTCGTGTTCTTGAAATTCAGGCTCGCGAACAGGGTGTTCGAGGATTCGTTAAACGAACCATTTGGATTGAAAACATGAAAGATTTCGCCCCCGATTTCGGCAAAATTTAACCGTCCGCCCTTGTTTTTTGGAAAAAACTGGTACGAAAATTCATTGTACCAAAATTTGTATCCAATACGCAAGGTCGTGTCGCGCACCAGGTCAAAGTTTTCGATGCGGCGCTCGAAACCAAGGTCGGCGTAGTAGTTTTCTCCCATGTGTAGAAAATCGCTTAGCCAAGAAAATCCGCGGACCCTGTACTGTCCCCCAAAATTCCCCCACCAATTTTCTTTTGAAATTCCTGGTTTAAAAGAGCGATGGTGGGAGAGCCAGCCGCTCCACTTGCCATCCGAAGAGGTATAGCCCAGTTCCATACCAGCATTGCGGCTGAACTGCTTTTTCAGGATTTCCCCGCGGTTGCCAAATTCTTCTCTGTCAAGGAAATAACCCGAAACGGTGCTGCGTCCAAACACCCGATAATTGGCCGCCAATGCGGTGTATTGGCGGCTCGGCGACTCCCCTTGCTTGCCAGTGAGCATGGTCATGGCCCCAATGCGGGTATCTGCATTCAGATTGCCTGTTAGGCGCAACCCGCCGAGAATTGGCAGGGGCGTGCCACGGTTGTCCAGTCCGATGGTCCGAGAGAAAAACGGCCGGATGGGTGGAATGCCGAAATTGCCAAACAAATCGCCGTTTTCCAGAAAAAACGTTCGTTTTTCGGGCAGTTGAATGTCAAATCGAGTTAAGTTTACCACTTGCTCGTCAATCTCCACCTGCGAAAAATCGGGATTTACCGTCACGTCCAAATTTAGTCCAGAACCAATGCCGATTTTTGCATCAAGGCCCACGTTGGGTTTGGTTTTTAGGCTTTCGGATTCTTCGAAATTCTTTGAAAATGTAGTAGTTACGTACGGAATGATGTTGTAATTTCCCTTTACCCGACTTGGCGCTTTGTCCCATTGTAAGGCGCCTGTCCAGCCTAAATCGAGGCCGTCAAATTGGAACGGAATACGCGCCCAAACGGAGTACACCCCGTTGCTGAGGTCATTGCGTATGAAATTGATGCCCCAGGTAGTTTGCTCTTCCTTGAATCGTAAAATACGCAATGGGATGGCAAATTCCGCCGTCCAACGGTCAGGGTAATTGCGGGTTTTTACGACCCAGGTATTGTCCCAATTGCGGTCCTCTTCCTCGTTGCCAGTGGCCAGCAGGGCTTCGGTCTGTACCCCATTGGCAGAGGTGCCAAAAAAATAACCGTTCACGGCAGCATTGGAAGGGTCAAGCACCACGGCGAATCCATCCGAATCCCAGTAGCCAATATCTCGTTTGAGGCTTTGGATTACATAATTTGGCGTGGTGTCATGGGCAGTAACGGCGATATACAGGTAGCGATCATCATACGCGCAGCGGACTTCCGTCTGCTCCGGCGCGGGTGCACCATCACGGGGCCATTTGAGCCAAAATTCGGAGGTGACTGCGGCGGTTTGCCAGGTGTTTTCGGATAAGTCGCCATCCACCCGAATGTCGTCGGAAGTACGGGTGATGGCAAGTTGGAAGGCGGCTTGTTGGGCTGTCCGGTCGAGGGTTTGAGCAAAAATAGTGGAAGGTAGCAACAGAAGGAGGTAAAGGAGGCGCATGAACGGGTAAGTAAATGTTGGAGAGCAGTAGAAATTTTAAATCTACTGTATTGTGTTGAAAATCATTGTTTTATGGTTGTTCTGCCCGTGTTTCTGCGCAAGGCTTTTTTATTCTGTTGTTCATTTCAAAACATTTTCTTTTAGAAAATGAGTGTAAAAATAAACAAAACGTCAGGTCGGATTACTTTTGTCCAATAAAACCTTGCAACATGGATAGCACATTTCTTTTACTGCTCGGCGGCATCTTGCTTATCATCCTGATTTTTTTGGTTTTGCGACAACAGCCTGGGAACGTCGCGCAGTTCCATGACAAAGAACTTTTTGTGCCACGTGAACTCCATACCGCTATCGTGGAAGAGACCGAACGCCTACGCGCCGAACTGCTTTCCAAAGAGCGGGAAATTCGCGACGCCCATGCTCAGTTAGCGGCTCGGGAACAGCAGGTATACCACCTCGAAGAAAATTACAGGAACCAAAAAGCGGAGGTAGAGCAGTTGCAAGTCAAATTCAAAACAGAATTTGAGAACATCGCCAACCGGCTTTTGGAAGAAAAATCGGTTAGGTTCACGGCACAAAATGCCCAACAACTACAAACGGTGTTGAGCCCCTTGCGCGAAAAAATCAAAGAATTTGAGGAAAACGTCGACCGCAAGTTTTTAGAAGAAACCCGCGAAAAAACCAGTCTGAAAAAGGAACTAGAGCAGCTCACCCAACTCAACCAACAACTCAGTCAGGATGCCCACAACCTGACCTCGGCGCTCAAAGGCCAGAACAAAATGCAAGGCGATTGGGGCGAGATGCAACTCGAAACCCTGCTCGAAAAATCAGGCCTGCAAAAAGGCATCCATTTCCTTTCCCAAGCCACCTTTCGGAACGAAGAAGGGGCCGCCAAACGTCCCGATTTTATCATACAACTTCCAGAAAACAAGCAACTTATTGTGGATTCCAAGGTGTCGCTCACGGCTTTTGAGCGGTATTTCAACGCTGCCGACCCGGCAGAACGCGATCAGCACTTAAAGGCACACGTGACGAGTTTGCGAAGCCATGTGGACAACCTGAGCCGCACCAATTACCAGACCCTTTATTCCATCAATACGCCCGATTACATGTTGCTTTTTGTGCCCTTGGAAGGGGCGCTAACCGCTGCCTCCCAAGCAGATCCACGGCTTTTCACCGATGCATTGGAACGGAATATTGTGATTGTGACTACCAGCAGTTTACTTGCTACACTCCGAACGGTGGCGCACCTATGGAAGCAGGAAAAACAAACAAAATCAGTGCTGGAAATCGCTCGCCAGAGTGGATTGCTGTACGATAAATTTGTAGCCTTTGTGGAAGACCTGCGCACCATTGGCGCACGCTTAGACAATGCCCGTACAGCCTATGACGATGCCATGCACAAGCTGACCAACGCTGGTCGACCAGGCGATACACTCATTGGTAAAGCGGAGAAAATCAAGGAATTAGGCGCGCGCGCCACCAAATCGCTTCCGCAAGAGTTAACTATGAACGATGAACTATGAACGATAAACACACCTGTTCATCGTTCATAGTTCATCGTTATAAGTTCATCGTTAAAAGTGTGGGCAATTGCATTTAGGCTTAAACAGGCTGCAACTCTCCAGCACAATCATGCCAACGGTGAGAAGGAAGAACGCAATGCGCCACCAGTTGAAATTGAATTTTTTCATGGCTGTGATTTTGTGTTTTTGTTGGTGCGAATGTAACCGAAAGGTTTAGAAACAAACTATTTTTTAACTAGCCCTGGGCACTTTGGAGATTTTTTGCACTTTTGCTTGATGTCCAAGGACCGATTACCTACCGTACTGGTTGCCCCGCTCAATTGGGGCCTGGGTCACGCAACAAGGTGTGTACCCCTTATACACGCATTAGAGCAAATCGGTTCAAAAGTTATGTTGGCGTCTGATGGGGCGGCACTTCAAATGCTGCAAGCCGAGTTCCCTCATTTGCCAACTTTTAAACTTCCCGCTTATGGCATTCGTTATCAGACGCACAGCATGGTCTGGAACATCGCCCGGCAGATGCCGCGCATCACGTATGCCATTCGTGCCGAACAATGGGCTACCGAACGCTTGGTGCGTGAGCATGGCATCTCAGGCATTATCTCTGACAACCGGTATGGCTGTTTCAGTCGCCAGGTTCCAAGCATTGTCTTAACCCACCAGATTCATTTACGGGTACCCAACGCTGCTTTGCAATGGATGGCCAACCAGGTGCTCCGTCGCGCCCTGCGGAAGTTTGATGCGGTTTGGGTGCCAGATGAGGCTGATGAACCCAATTTGTCCGGAGCACTTTCCCATCCCCCGCTGAAAGCATTGGAGCTCCAATACCTCGGGTTGTTGTCCCGATTTTCTCCCCAGCCTCCAAACACAACGGTACTCGGCCAAACGATCAAGATAGCCATTGTACTATCTGGCCCGGAGCCCCAGCGGACGGTTTTGGAGCAGATACTGATGGAGCAAGCCCTGGTTTTACCCCACAAATTTGTTTTTGTAAAAGGCAAGACCCATTTCAAGGAGCATTCCAGGGTGGGAGAAAACGTGGAAGTGGTTTCTTTTTTAACTGCTTCGGAGTTGAATGAACTGATTCAATCTTGCCAAGTGCTTGTTTGCCGTGCAGGTTATAGCAGTTTGATGGATTTGGCTGCCATTGGGGAGCAAAGGGCAGTGCTCATCCCCACGCCCGGCCAAACAGAGCAGGAATATTTGGGTGAATCGTTGGCAAAAAAAGGCCTCTTTGTGTGCCAGAAACAAGGGGAAATCAATCTTAAAAAAGCCCTGCAGGAAGTAGAAAAAACCAGTGGGTTTCCAGCCAGGTCATTTGAAACACAGCGGTTTGAGCCGGTTTTAAAAGATTGGGTTTCTCAGTTAAAGTGTTGAAATTCAATTATCTGATTGGCCAATCCCAAATCCTCATTTACCTGTCGCATTCATGGCCCGGGCCAAACCAAGGGTGACAAAGGTTTTGATGACCTCATCTGCTTTTTCCAGGATTCGGGGCAGTTCCGCCTTTTCGTCTTCGGTCCATTTGCCGAGTACAAAGTTGACTTGTTTGCCCTTGGAAAAACTACTTCCAATGCCAATCCGAAGCCGTGGATATTCGTCGGTAGCCAGAAGCTCTTGAATGCTTTTTAGGCCATTGTGACCACCGTCGGAGCCTTTTGGGCGGAGCCGCAGTTTGCCAAAATCGAGGTTGAGGTCGTCCAATACCGTAAGGCTGTTTTCGACCTGGATTTTTTCCTTTTGCAACCAATAACGAATGGCTTTGCCACTTAAATTCATGTAAGTGCTGGGCTTCAAGAGCACCAGTGTGCGCCCCTTGAATTTCACTTCCGCCAGGTCGCCGTGGTGATTGTTGCGCCACTCGCCATCGAGGCTTTTACATAGGAAATCGAGCACCTCAAAGCCGATGTTGTGCCGAGTGCCGTCGTATTCGTAACCGATATTGCCAAGTCCGGTGATGAGGTATTTCATTTTTTTGACGCTGTGCTTAAACGAAGCAGGGTAGTTTTAGGTTCCATCGTTTTTCCGCGCAAAAGTAGCGCGACTCCTGTAATTTTGTAGGCAACCTTTTGGGCTCAAAAAGCATCCTGTCAATATGAAAAGTATGGTCCAGCGTCCTGTATTCCTCGTTTTTACCCTGCTCTGTCTCCTTTGGATGGGATTTTCCTGCAAAAAAGAAGATGGATTGGCACCGGGTTTTGATATGGTGTTTCAGCGGGAATTCAGCATCCCAGCGGGTATCGGGGTGTTTGATGTGCACCATTTTCAATTGAAGAACATTCCTTCCAACTGGGAACAGTATCTTCTTCAGCACAGCAAAACTGCTGCGGATATCACCGGGGTGGTCAACGCATCCGCGAGTGTGGGCGGCATTTTTGGGGATGTGGACCTTAGTGTGGTAGAAAGGATCTCGGTTCGTATTTACAACGAATCCAATCCGAACGACTACGTTGAAATCGCGTACCGCGATCCAGCCCCCATGGACTCAGGCAATGTTTTGCCACTTATTCCTTCCCTTGCCGATTCAAAACGGTTTTTCTCGACCTCCCGGTTTTCTGCCGATGTAGTCATTCATTTGCGTCGAACCACCCAGGAACAGAGTGACGTGCGGCTTGACTTGACGATGCGGGCTACTTTTTAAGACGTATTGTCCCCTTTATTCCGTTGGATGGAGAACAGTTGAGTCATTTGGTCAAAAAGTCCAGGGTATTTCATCGAAAAAATCTGAGGACTTTAACTGGCCCCCTGAAGTTTGCGCGCTCAAATCCTTTTAGCGCAGCGCATGAATCTACTTTCCTCCTTGCTTTCTTCAACCACGCTTTTTCGCCACGGCTTACTCCATAAAAGTTGGACGAAGCTGGTGCTTTATGTCCTTCCTTCGATTTTTTCAATCTCGCTTTTTGCCCAAAAAACGACCATCCAAGGTCAGGTGCTTGACGGAAAGTCGAAAGAGCCACTCATTGGCGCAAATATTTTCCTGGTCGATACTTACGACGGCGCCACTTCGGATGCTGACGGTAAATTCAAATTTGAAACCGAGGAGTCTGGCCAACAGGTCTTGTTGGTTAAATACCTGGGGTATGATTCTGTTAGTCAACAAGTTAGCTTGAATGGGGGCGTTTTTGAATTCAACCCAAAGCTTCGTGAAAGTTTCAACGAACTGAAAGTCGTCGTCATTTCGGCTGGCGCATTTGAAGCCAGCGACGAACGCAAGGTGACCGTTTTGAAACCGCTCGATATCGTGACCACGGCCTCCGCTGGTGGGGACACGTACGGTGCTTTAAAAACCCTCCCTGGCGCGCAGGTATCTTCCGGCGATCAGGAAGGGCTTTTTGTACGTGGTGGCAGCGGTACGGAGGCACAAACCTTTATCGATGGGATGCTCGTACGAACCCCATTTACCGCCAGCACCCCTGATTTTGCGGCACGTGGACGTTTCAGTCCATTCTTGTTCAAGGGTACCGTATTCAGCACTGGAGGCTATTCGGCGCAATACGGTCAGGGGATGTCTTCGGCCTTGATTTTGGATACCCAGGATTTGCCTGACCGTTCGGCGGGCACACTTGCGGTGTCTTGTGTAGGGCTGGGTTTTGGGCAACAAAAGGTGTGGAAAGACAAGGGGCGTTCTGTGGGTGGAAGCGTCAACTATACCAACCTGGGTCCTTATTTTGCCTTGATCAAACAAACCCCAGACTTTACACACAAACCTCAATATCTAGGCACGGAAGGCTTTTTCCGTCAAAAAACGGCTAAAAACGGTCTGTTGAAGTTTTATGGCTATTACAATGCGGGTAGGGTAGGGTTCAACACCATGGCGCCTGACAGCAGTATTTTTGGGTTTGACGTAAAAAACGCCAATACTTATACCAACCTCAGTTGGACGGGTTTTTTGAACGAGCAATGGAAGTTGAACCTAGGGTCTTCCTTCTCGCACGACCGAAATGACATTGCCAGTTCCTACAATACAGGGGCTTTGGGCCCTGATACGTTCAACATCCAGAATTCGCTCACGCAATTTCGGGCAGTGGCGACCCGGTTTTTTGGCCGACTCACTACGCTGCGTTTTGGCGGGGAATACCAGTTTGCCACCGACGATTTCAAGAACCAGCTTGGGTTTGACAGCAAACTTCGGGACCACTATGCGGCCACTTTTGCGGAATCAGATGTGTACATCACCACACAACTGGTGGCTCGTGTGGGCTTGCGCGCTGAACATTCGAGTCTTCTGGGGCAAGCAAGGATTGCCCCGAGGGTATCTTTGGCTTATAAATTGGGGGAAAGTTCCCAGGTGTCCTTTGCTTGGGGGCATTTTTATCAGAAGGGTGATAGCCTGTTGCGTTGGCAAAGCCAATTTGCTGGGGCTATCCCAGGGTTTCAAAAAGCGGCTCACTATATCCTTAATTATCAATACATTAAAGACGAAAGAACCCTGCGTTTAGAAGGGTTTTACAAAAAATACGAAGACCTGGTGACCACCCGGGAAGTACTGGCAAATGATGGGCAAGGATATGCACAGGGTCTGGAGCTGTTTTTTCGTGATAAGAAGACACTGAAGGGCGTGGATTATTGGATTTCTTATTCGTGGCTTGATACCAAACGTCAGTTCCAGTGGTATCCGGTAGAGGCGCAGCCAACTTTTGCAGCCAATCATGTGGCTACGCTGGTGGCCAAGAAGTATTTTCCAGGAATCAGGACCAGCATGGGTTTGGCCTATAACTATGCTACTGGGCGACCCTATTTTAATCCTAAAAGCGATTTTTTGGTCGACAGAACCCCAGATTATCATAATTTGAGTGTGAATGCCAGTTACCTTACTACCGTTCGCAAAGCATTTGCCGTTTTTGTTATAGGCGTAACCAATGTGCTCAATCAAGAGCAGATTTTTGGGTATCGATATTCACCAGATGGACAGATGCGTACCGCAATTACACCAGCAGCCAAACAATTTTTCTTCGTAGGAGCCTTTTTTAGCTGGGGCACCGACCGAAGGCAAGAGGTGCTGGACAACCAGAATTGATGGTTGACTTTTGGCTTTTGACCGTTGACTGTTGACCATGACCATTAACTGTTGACCATGACCGAACACCGTGCACCGATAACCGTTAACCGTACACCGTCCAACAATTATGAAAAAAACACTTTCAATCTTTACGCTGGTCCTTTTTGCAATCAGTTTGCAGGCCCAGACACCCAATGAGAAATTCGTGAAAGCCATGGAAAAGGCACTTTCTGGCATGGATACCCTTAAAACTTCGGAGCAATGGCTTGCGGCATCCAATAATTTTGAGCGGATTGCCCAAAAAGAACCCAAGGAGTGGTTGCCGGCCTATTATGTGGCATTTTGTCAAACTATGGCTTTCAACATGGGACAGGACAAAACCAAGTATGAGCTTTTTGCCAAACGGGCGGAGGAGTTTGTGGACAAGGCAGATGCCTTGAATCCCGATAACTCTGAAATCTATGTGTTGAAAAGTATGGTTTCTGGACTATTTATCCGCATCAACCCCATGGTGAATGGTCAAAAATATGGGCCGGTAGCTGGGATTCAACTAGAAAAAGCAAAAAAACTGGACCCTGAAAACCCACGGGCCTATATGCAGGAGGGCGCCACCCTGTTGTTCACGCCAGCGCAGTGGGGTGGGGACAAGGTAAAGGCAAAATCGACGCTTGAAACAGCGGCAGCAAAGTATGAGACCTTTAAACCTGCTTCCAGCATTCACCCAAACTGGGGGAAAAAGAGCAACGAGATGTTTTTGGAAATGGCAAATAAGTGACGGACGACTTTCCCGTCATTGACTACTTTTGCGGGAAATTTCTAACTTCTTTCACTACGCTTACCGCTCTTTCGCATGGAAGTCCTGACCGCACCCAGCACCACAACGGCTACTGCCAACAATGACAGTTTCCCAATCAACGGAACCGATCACCTTGAGTTTTATGTCGGCAATGCCAAGCAAAGCTCGATGTATTATCAAGCTGCTTTAGGTTTTAAATTAGTGGCCTATGCAGGTCCCGAAACTGGGGTCCGCGACCGGGTTAGCTACGTATTGCAGCAAGAGAAAATCCGAATCGTGCTCACTTCTTCGCTGTTGCCAGGCACGGAAATCGCTCAACACGTGGCAGAACACGGCGATGGCGTAAAGGTATTGGCGCTTTGGGTCGATGATGCCGAACAGGCTTTTTATACCGCACTCTCTCGTGGGGCAGAAGCGGCCTTTGCGCCTAAAACCCTTCGTGATGAGGAGGGTGAAGTGGTGTTGGCCGCCATCAAAACCTATGGCGATACCATTCACACCCTAGTGGAGCGGAAAAACTACAAAGGTATTTTTATGCCGGGTTTTGTGCCCCGCAGCAATCCATACCCTTCCAAATCGGTTGGTTTGAAATACGTAGACCACTGTGTGGGCAACGTGGAATTGGGCGGGATGAACAAATGGGTGAAGTTCTATCAAGACGTGATGGGTTTCAAGTTGCTCATTACATTTGACGACAAGGATATTTCCACGGAATATACCGCGCTCATGTCGAAAGTGGTGAGCAATGGGAATGGGTACATCAAGTTCCCCATCAACGAGCCTGCCA
>JALHPW010000096.1:0-3650 GCA_022842255.1 Saprospiraceae bacterium
TTACAGAGGGCGGGTTTATCAAACGTTTTACAGGACAAGGTAAGCTGACCAATGCCCGATATTCCCCTGATGGGCGCAACATCATTTCCATCACAGAAGATTGCACCGGAACCATATTCGATGCCGACTATGGAGACCCATTGTTCCAATTAGAGCAAACACCTTGCACCTATCCGATCTCGCCCTACGCCCGGATTTTGGAAGTTTCGCCTGACAGTCAATATTTTGTGAGGGGTTTAGGGGCAAATACAGATGTCGGCCCAATGCTGGGCATCGGCCAGTTTTCACGCGCCGCCAAGAAAGATTCGATTTTTTCCCCCTTTGAGGTCTATATGGAGCCAGAGGAAGTCGCTATTTCAAAGGACGGCCAACAGATTGCTGTTTCGTCGAGATCCAGGTTGCTGGTTTGGGATATGCCTACGCGCCAATGGGATTCCATATTTAACATCGAAGAAGGTGGCCTTGGGCCTATGGCTTTTTACGGTAAAAATCGAATTGCCATTAGCCAGACCAGCACACTGGCATTCTGGGATACCAAGCAAAAACAAGTGCTTGGAAAGACCGATTTAATGGCGGTACACCTCGGAAAGAAAGATTTTAACGCATTTGACTGGTTGGATACCAATTTGGATGGCGCTCAAATCGGGGATGTCGTTTGCAGCCCCAACGGGAAATGGTTGGCAGCAGCATTTGGGGACTTCATTGATTTGTGGCATTGCACCTCAGAAAATCTCCCTAAGCCGGTCCACATTTTTAAAGGGCACGACGACAACGTCACCCAGATTGGTTTTTCTGCCGACAATCGGTATCTGATTTCCTGTTCCCGGGACAATACCGTCCGCATTTGGGAGGTAGAAAAGCAAGTGGAGGTAGCTAGAATCATCATTTTGAGCCAAAACGATTGGGCCATCACCACCCCTTCAGGCCTCTTCGATGCGTCCCCTGGTGCCATGGAAATGATGTATTTTTTGTCGGGCGAGGAAGTCATAGAACTGGAACAACTTAAAGAACGCTACTACGAACCGGGCTTGATTTCCAAGGTATTAGGTTTGGCGAGCGGGGAATTACGCAAAGTGGACCAATTTCAGGATTTACCACTTTACCCAATAATATCGGCTCAAATTCAGAATGGTCAATTGAACATCCAACTGGAAGAGCGCAATGGCGGCATCGGCAAACTCAGCCTCCTCATCAATGGAGGGGAGGTGCCCGGGCCGGAGGACCTCAATCCTTTGCGGAAAAAGACCTTGACCATCGACCTAAAAACCTTTAACCAACGCTTTGACACCCTGAACACCCTCGTGCTCCGCGCCTACAACGCACAGGGTTGGTTGAAAAGTCCGCCGTATGAGTTGAAGTATACCTACTCCGGCTCTAAAGGAGGCGGCTCAGGCAACAACACCCAGTCTCTGGGCGATGCCAAACCGCATCTCTACGCCCTGGTGGTAGGTACTGCCGATTACAGCGGCGACAAACTTGACCTCCAATATGCCGATCAAGACGCGGCTTCCATGGCGGCTGCCCTGTTTTCGGCGGGTAAAGAACTGTATGGCAAGGATGTACACATTCGATTGTTCACCACAGGAAGTAATTTGACAGAAGGTGCTTCGGGTGGCGTTCCAAACGAGTTGTCCAGCAAGGCCAATATAAAGGCTGCTTTTGAGGCATTCGCCAAGCCCGATCAGGCGCAACGCACGGATGTGTTGGTCATCTATTTTTCCGGCCACGGCATCACCTATGGCGAAGCGGAAAAGGCGCAGTTTTACTACCTGACCAAAGACATCGCCTCTGACGACCTCAGCGACCCTGAAGTGCGCCGAAATTTCACCATTTCGTCTGAGGAGCTGACCGAATGGATCAAAAACATCAATGCACAAAAACGGGTGCTGATCCTCGATGCCTGCAATTCCGGCAAGGTGGTGGAAAGCCTAGCTTCCATCGGTTCAAAAGACCTCAATCCCTCGCAGATACGCGCGTTCGACCGCATGAAAGACCGTACTGGCATGTTCATCCTCACGGGCAGCGCGGGCGACATGGTCAGTTACGAAGCCAGCCAGTACGGGCAGGGATTATTGACCTACAGCATCTTGGAAGGCATGAGCGGCGTAGCGCTCGCCGAAGGAAACCTGGTGGACGTGATGAAATTGTTCCAACATAGCCGCGACCGAGTGCCCGTACTCGCCAAATCCATCCAGGGCATTCAAATCCCTGTATTGTCTTTCCCCTTGGATGGCGGGAGCATCGATATCGGCGAGGTGAACAAAAATGTGAAAATCCCGCTGGCACAATTGAAGCCGGTGTTTATCCGCAATGTTTTTCAGGATGAGGAAGCGTTTGAGGATGTACTGGGCCTAGGCGATGCGCTGGAGCAGTATTTCCGCCAGCAAAACGCGAAGGGCGCGCAGAGTAAACTGATTTATTGGGACGTGAAGGAGTATGCAAACGCTTATTCGATGAAAGGGCGGTACACGATTCGAGAGGCCGACGTAGAAGTCCGCCTACGCCTCTACAAAGGCAAAACGGTAGTCGGCGAAGAGTTCAAAGTCAAGGGTAAAAAAAACGATGTGCCGGGTTTGGTGAAGCAGATTTTGGGGGTGGTGATGCCTTTGGCGAAATAAATTTGAAAGTTTGGCCAACTGTCAAATGCTGCATGCCTAAATTAAATTAAAATCTAACTACCATGAAGCAAACCCTTACCCTGTTTTTTTTGCTTGCGGGAATCTGCCTGATGGCCCAAAAACCCCGCTTAGTAGCGCCCATTGGGCACTCCTCTTATGTTAACGCCCTCGCTGTTTCACCCAACGGAAAATACATTGCTTCCGCAGGCCTGGATAAAACAGCAAAAATCTGGGATTTACAGGGACGCGAAATCCTAACCATAAAGGACCAAGGAGAAGGATTTAAGTCCGTGGCCTTTTCCCAAAACAATGAATGGCTATTGACCACTTCGTTTGATCGTAGCATCCGACTTTGGGATATAAAAACTGGGAAGGAACGCCATTCCTTTCGCGAATCCACACAAAACGGCCTTTCGGGGTTAAGCCTTGCGGCTATTTCAGCGAAAGGTAAATTCATGGCAACCAGCTCGGATATTGATTCCGTCGCCCAAGTCTGGAACATAGAAACTGGTCAACTGATGCAGACGCTCGGGAAGTATCAAACGGGGGTAAATGCCCTGGCCTTTTCTCCCTCTGGGAACCAACTGCTGACGGGTGCCTGGGAGGGTGAGATTATCCGGGAAGAGGCACAATGTATGGGCTGTCCGGATACGAGAAGAGTTGGGACGGGTGTTGCAAAATTATGGGATGTAAAAACGGGCCAATTGCTGCAATCTTTTGGCGGGCACCAGGAAACTGTGACGGCAATGGTATTTTCAAATGCGGGCGAGTATATCCTCACCGGCGATAATGCAGGGATGGTTCGGCTCTGGTCTTCAAAAAGCAATACGCCGGTTCGAAGTTTTAATCCCTATGAAACGAATACTTATTCGAGCGTTGTACTTCATTTGGCGTGCTCTTCGGATGATCAATATGTCATGGCCGTTTTGGGCGACGGGGCAGTCAAATTTTGGGAATTGCAAACAGGGAAGGAGGTCGAATTATTCAAATCTACAAACGCCCGAATCAATGCCGCTACGTTTTTGCCCAATT